>JAAYAS010000071.1 GCA_012719255.1 Microbacteriaceae bacterium
CCTCCCGCTCGCGGAGATCGTGTTCGACTTCTTCGACGCCCTGAAGTCCCGCACGCGCGGGTACGCGTCCCTCGACTACGAGACGACGGGCGAGCAGGCGGCGGACCTCGTGAAGGTCGACATCCTGCTCCAGGGCGAGCAGGTCGACGCGTTCAGCGCGATCGTCCACAAGGACAAGGCGTACGCGTACGGCGTGATGATGACGGCCAAGCTCAAGGAGCTCATCCCGCGCCAGCAGTTCGAGGTGCCCATCCAGGCCGCCGTCGGCTCCCGGGTCATCGCCCGCGAGACGGTGCGTGCCCTGCGCAAGGACGTCCTCGCGAAGTGCTACGGCGGCGACATCTCCCGCAAGCGCAAGCTGCTCGAGAAGCAGAAGGAGGGCAAGAAGCGGATGAAGATGGTCGGCCGCGTCGAGGTGCCCCAGAACGCGTTCATCGCGGCGCTGTCGGGCGACGTCGAGGAGAAGAAGAAGTAGCGCGGCCCGGTGAGCCGGGCCCCGGCTCACCGGATTGCGCAGAGTTGCGCGGTGAGCGGGGCCCCGGCTCGCCGGATTGCGTTGAGTACCGCGGTGAGCGGGGCCCCGGCTCGCCGGATTGCGTTGAGTACCGCGGTGAGTGGGGCCCCGGCTCGCCGGTGTGCGTGAAGTGCCGTGGTGAGTGGGGGCCCGGCTCGCCGGAGTGCGTGGAGGGCCGCGGTGAGCGGGGGCCCCGCTCGCTCGGCAGGCGGTGAGCGGGGCCCCGGCTCGCGCCCCGGTGCGTTTCGACGCCGATTTCGGCCGCCGCGCGGCTCCTCGTCGAGTCGTGGCCCGACTCACCCGGAGCTCGGTGAGCGGGGGCCCGGCTCACCGGTGCGCGCTGAGTTCCCCGGTGAGCGGGGGCCCGGCTCGGCGCGGGTGCGGTGAGGGTGCGGTGAGGGTGCGGTGAGTGGGGGGCCGGGCTCGGCGCGGCTGCGGCGCGGCCCCGGTGAGCGGGGGCCCGGCTCAGCCGGCCGAGTGCGCGCCCGGGCTCGGCGGGCCCTCGGCGCCCCAGTCGATGTCGGCATCGGCGTCCTCGGGCAGGGGTCGCTCGTGCATCGTCACCACGCGGATCGCGCGGGCGCGGCGGGTCGTCGCCGCCGCCAGCGGGTCGCTGAAGCGCTGCTCCCAGGCGCCGGTCGCGATGCGACCCTGCTGATGGTGGAACACCGCCGCCGCCCAGCTGTGCACCGGCACGGCCTGCACGCCGTAGAGCAGCCAGTCCCAGGCGCTCCAGTCCCACGACGAGGCCTCGCCGCGGCCGGCGCCCCGCGCCTGCGCGAACCGCTCCCAGGCCGCGCCGGTGACCCGCCGGCCGAGCTCGCCGCGCCACACGAGCGCGTCGGCGTCCGCGTCCCGCATCTCGCCGAAGGTGAACAGCGTGTGCCAGTGCTGGCCGAGGATGCGGCACGACAGCGGCACCACCGGGTGCCCCTCGGGGGCGCGCTCGGCGAGGTGCACGGCCATCTGCGGCAGCGAGTCGGCGTTCCCGAGCCAGCGCGCGTCCATCTGCGCCATGAAGCGGAGCCAGCCCATCGGGTTCCACGGGTCGATGGCCTGCCAGCGCTGCGAGTGGGCGATCGCGGCCTCGGCGCCGAGCGTCACTGTGGCGGCCTGCGCGGTGATGAGCGGATGCGGATCGTCGCCGCCCGCGGCCTCGTGCGCCCGCTCGCCGAGGGCGCGGGCGTGCTCGAGCCAGGACTCGAAGCCACTGCGCTGCCCGCCGGACAGGTCGCCGCCGAGGCCCTCGCCGCGCTCCTCGAAGCCGATGCCGACCGCGAGTCCGGTCGCGAGCATCAGGCTGACGGCGCTGCCGTGCTGCTCGGAGGCCTGCAGCAGCCGTCGCTGGTCGAGGCCGAGCACCGCGTCGACGGCGTCATTCGCCCACATCGAGCGCTCGAGCCCGTCGAGCGCGGCGTACTGCGCGTCGAGCGCGGCGAGGCCGCCGGTGCGCAGCGTCTCGAGGATGCGCTCGGCATAGGGCGAGGTCGCGGCGTCGGGGGCCCAGACCATCGGCGGCTCGGCGGCGATGCGCCGCTCGATCTCGGCCTCGCGAGCGAGCCACTCGGGCGAGCGCTCGGGTTCTGCGGGCGTGCGGCGGCGTCGGCCGAACAGGGCCATGGCAACTCCTTCGTCGGTGGTGGGCCGGATGCGCGGCGGCCGCGCCGTTCGGGCCGGCGCGCGGGTCGGTACGCCGCACCGTACCCGAGGTCGGTGACGCGTTCGGCACGGTGCCCGGGTCGCCGGTGCGAGGCGCTGCGCACGGCGGCTCGAGGCGCTGCCGCTCGTGCGGCCGCGCGGCCGACGCGGGGCGCTCCGCCGGCGCCGCGCCGACGGGTGCGGCCGTCGCACGAGGGGCGTCGCTTCGGCTTGGTAGCCTCCCCGGCATGCGCTTCGGAATCGACTTCGGCACCACCCGCACGCTCGTCGCGACCGTCGATCGCGGCAACTACCCCGTCGTCGGGGTCGAGGACATCGACGGCGACCAGCACGAGCACATCCCCACCGTCGTCGCCCTCGACGGCGACCGCCTCGTCTGCGGCTGGGAGGCGCACAAGCACGCGCAGGGCCGGCCGCTGCTCGCCCGCTCGTTCAAGCGCCTGCTCGCCCTGCCCGACGTCACCGCCGAGACCCCGGTCGCGATCGGCGACACCGCGCGGCCGCTCGGCGAGGTGCTCGGGGCGTTCGCCCGCCACGTCGTCGAGCGCATCCGCCGCAGCCCGGTGCTCGCGGGCCTGCCCGACGAGCCGATCGAGGCGATCGTCGGCGTGCCGGCGAACTCGCACAGCGCCCAGCGGCTCCTCACCCTCGACGCGTTCAGCCGCGCCGGCGCCGAGGTGCTCGCGCTCGTCAACGAGCCGAGCGCGGCCGCGTTCGAGTACACCCACCGGCATCCGCGCGGCATCAACTCGAAGCGCACGAGCCTCGTCGTCTACGACCTCGGCGGCGGCACCTTCGACGCGTCGCTCGTGCGCATCGACGGCACCGACCACGAGATCGAGCGCTCGCTCGGCGTGAGCCGGCTCGGCGGCGACGACTTCGACGAGGCGCTCGCCGACCTCGCGCTCGCCGCCGCCGGCCGCGAGGGCGACGTGTTCGGCGACCGCGCCCGCGGGCGCCTGCTCGACGAGGCCCGCACCGCGAAGGAGCGGCTCGCGCCGCAGTCGCGGCGGATGGTGCTCGAGCTCGGCGACGACGACGTGGTCGTGCCGGTCGACGCGTTCTACGAGGCGGCGACCCCGCTCGTCGAGCGCTCGATCGACGCGATGCGGCCGCTCATCGGCGACACCGCGCCCGGCACCCTCGCCGACACCGACATCGCCGGCATCTACCTCGTCGGCGGCGCGAGCGGGCTGCCGCTCGTGCCGCGGGTGCTGCGGGAGGAGTTCGGCCGGCGCGTGCACCGCTCGCCGTACCCCGCCGCATCCACCGCGATCGGTCTCGCGATCGCCGCCGACCCCGACTCGGGCTACCGGCTGCGCGACCGGCTCGCCCGCGGCATCGGCGTGTTCCGCGAGCGCGACTCGGGCCGCGAGGTCGCGTTCGATCCGCTCGTCGAGCCCGACGCCGCGGCCGGCGACGACGGCGCGATCGTCGTCGAGCGCCGCTACCGGGCCGCGCACAACATCGGCTGGTTCCGCTACGTCGAGTACGCGGCGGTGGATGCGGCGGGCGAGTCGGTCGGCGACCTCACGCCGGTCGCGTCGGTCGCGGTGCCCTTCGATCCGGCGCTGCGCGACGGCCGCGAGCTCGGCGCCGTCGAGGTCGAGCGCTGGGACGACGGCCCCGAGGTGATCGAGACCGTACGCGTCGACGCGAACGGCATCACGAGCATCCGCATCGAGCTGCCCGAGCAGGGGCACGTCGTCGAGCGCAGCGTCTCGTTCGCCTGAGGCGCCCGCCGGCGCGGGCACCGGTCGGATGGGCGGGGCTACAGCGGGCGGGGCGTCTCGCGGCGGATGCCGACGACGTCGTGCGGCACGCGGCCCTCGTCGCGGCCGCGCTCCTCGAAGTGGGTGAGCAGGCGGCCTTCGAAGCGGGGCGCGAAGCCGCCGCGCTCGGGCTGCTCGTCCTCGGGGTCGGGGCGCTCGCCGAGATGCGGGTTGTCGAACCACTCGGCGCCCTCGACGACGTCGCGCATCCACCACGCGTAGTCGCGCCAGTCGGTCGCGAGCCGCCAGGCGCCGCCCGGCTCGAGCACACCGGCGACGGTGCGCGCGAACAGCGGCGACACGAGCCGCCGCTTGTGGTGGCGCGATTTGCGCCACGGGTCGGGGAAGAACGTCCACACCTCGATCGCACGCGGGTTCGCGGCGCCCGGCCGCGTCGGGTCGACGCGCCCGGTGGTCGCCCCGGTGCCGTCGGGGCGCACGCCGTAGCCGCCGGCGACGAACGACTCGTCGGCGACCACCTCGAGCCCGAACACCACCGGCAGCGCCTGCGCCGCATCCGCCTCGAGGATGCGCACGTTGTCGACGCCCGCGCGCACCGCGTTGCCGACGCACTTCGCGGCGCCCGGGTGCCAGCCCTCGACCGCGAGGAAGTTCCGGTCGGGATGCGCCGCCGCGGCGTGCGCGAGCTGCTCGCCGTTGCCGGGGCCGATCTCGACGACGAGGGGCGCGCGCCGGCCGAACGCCGCGTCGAGGTCGACGAATGCGTCGTCGGCGATCGACGCCGTCGAGGGACCGGCCGGCACGTCGAGCAGGTAGCGGTGGCCGTGCTCGGCGAGCAGGTCGTCGTACTCGGCCGCCATGCGCGTCTGGCCGCGCAGCGTGAACGAGCGCACGCGCTCGCGCTCGCCGGCGGGCAGCGGCGAGCGGCCGGGATGCGGGGCCGCTGAGGGCGCGGCGGCGCCGGTCTCGGCGCCGGTCTCGTCGGCGGGGGCGGGGGCGGTGTCGGGCGAAGGCATGCCGACCATTGGCGCGGATGCGGCGCCCCGCCGCCGGGGCGGGCGCCGCGCCGCGCGCTCCGCCCGCCCCGGCTCGCGCGGCGGCGGCGCCCCG
>JAAYAS010000006.1 GCA_012719255.1 Microbacteriaceae bacterium
CAGCCGCAGCCACACCCGAAGGGTCTCTGGCTGGATGTGCAGCAGGTCTGCAGCCTGGCGGATGGTCAGGTGGGTTTCGTCGCTCATGGACGCCTCCGCGTGTAGATGTACGGTTATGCGTACATCTCTACCATACGCAAACGCGTACATCGGCGTAGAATGACGTCCATGAGTACGTCAGTTTCACCGAACCCGGAAGCCACAGCGAGAGAGGCCGTCAACGCACGCATCCACGGCCTGCTCTTCAAAGCACGCTTGACGAAGCGCGAGCTGGCAGAGCGCCTTCACCTCGGCAGCACAGCGACTTCTCGCAAGCTGAACGGCCATGCACCGTGGACCCTCGATGAACTGATGACGCTGTCAACGGTGCTCGAGACATCCGTTGCCTACCTCGTGGGCGAAGTAAGCAGCGACGCGCCGCTACGCGCCACTAGCAACGCGCAACGCCTGAGCGCCGCGGACGCGGAGATGGTGGGGCGGACGGGACTTGAACCCGTGACCGATGGATTATGAGTCCACTGCTCTGACCTGCTGAGCTACCGCCCCGAACATCAGCATCGTACGCGCTCGGCGGACTCACAGCGGGCACTCCGGCGCTTCGACACGAACGCGATGCCGCCGCACATCCCGAGTCCATATCGTGATGAATATACAACCGAAGACGGACGCACTGAGGGGTCCATCATGTTCTCACCGCACCATCACTCCCCCGCCCGCACCGCCGCCGCGATGCTCGCCGGATTCGCCGCCATCGCGCTGCTCGCGGGATGCACCACCACCGCGACCACCGGCGCCGACGGCGCGAGCACGGCGGCACCGGGCGGGAGCACCGCCGCGAGCGTCGACCCCGGCGCCGCCGAGACCGCCCCGGGCGAGCGGGCCGCCGAGCAGCGCTCGGAGGCCGACGAGCTCCTCCTCTACATCATCGAGGAGGAGAAGCTCGCCCACGACGTCTACGCGGCGATGGCGGAGATCCACGACCGCAATCCGTTCGCGAACATCATGGAGTCGGAGATCCAGCATCAGGAGCTGCTCGTGCCGATCCTCGCCGAGCGCGGCCTCGACGACCCGCGCACCGGCGTCGAGGGCACGTTCACGAACCCCGAGATCCAGGCGCTCCACGACGAGTTCGTCGCCCAGGGCGAGCAGTCGTGGTCGGCGGCGATCGAGGTCGGCATCGCGATCGAGGAGGCCGACATCCGCGACCTCGAGGCGGCGATCGAGGCCGAGACCGACCCGGCGGCGATCGCCGCCTACGAGCGGCTGCTCGCGGGCAGCGAGAACCATCTCGAGGCGTTCCAGCGCCAGCAGCGCTGATCGCGCGCCGGGATCGCTCAGATCTCCGCCACTACTGTCGCTGATGAGATGCGTTCTCGCGCATCCGCCCCGATGCTCAGCAGGAGGACCCCTATGACCGACACCACCTACCCCGTGCTCCAGGACAAGGTCGCCATCGTCACCGGCGCCGCGATGGGCATGGGCGAGGCCACCGCCCACCTGTTCGCCGAGGCCGGCGCGAAGGTCGTCGTCGCCGACTTCAACGACGACCTCGGCCCGAAGGTCGCCGAGGCGATCAAGGCCGCCGGCGGCGAGGCCGCCTTCGTGAAGGTCGACGTGTCGAACGAGGAGCAGGTCGAGGCGATGGTGAAGTTCGCCGTCGACACCTACGGCCGCCTCGACGTCGCCGTGAACAACGCCGCCCGCGCCCCCGACCAGGGACCGATCCACGAGTTCGACCCGGAGGTCTGGGACGGCGTCATGGCGGTCGACCTCAAGGGCACCGCGCTCTGCCTCAAGCACGAGATCCGCCAGATGCGCGCCCAGGGCGACGGCGGCTCGATCATCAACATCTCGTCGGTCTCCGGCTTCCGCCCGCAGCCCGACAACCCCGCCTACGTCTCGGCGAAGCACGGCGTGGTCGGCCTCACGAAGGCCGCCGCCGTCGAGAACGGCATGGAGGGCATCCGCATCAACTCGGTCGCGCCCGGCGCGATCGACACCCCGATGCTCCGCGACGCGCTCGACCGCTTCGGCTTCGACGCCGACGCCTACGCGCAGCAGCTGTCGACGCTCGGCCGGTTCGGCCAGGCGCGCGAGATCGCCCAGGGCACCCTGTGGCTCGCCTCCGACGCCTCGTCGTACGTGCACGGCACGACGCTGCAGATCGACGGCGGCTACATCAACCGCTGACGCCCGCCCGGACGACGACCGCCCCGCATCCCCTCTCGGGATGCGGGGCGGTTCGCGTTCGCGTCGCGGGCTACGGGCGCGCCTGGCCGTCGCCGTTCACGACCCACTTCGTGGTGGTGAGCTCGGCGAGGCCCATCGGGCCGCGGGCGTGGAGCTTCTGCGTCGAGATGCCGAGCTCGGCGCCGAGCCCGAACTCGCCGCCGTCGGTGAAGCGCGTCGAGGCGTTCACCATCACGACCGCGGCGTCGACCTCGGCGACGAACTTCTCGGCCGCCTTCAGCGACTCGGTGAGGATCGCCTCGGTGTGGCCCGACGAGTAGCGGCGGATGTGATCGATCGCCTCGTCGAGCGACTCGACGGTGCGCACCGCGAGGTCGTAGTCGAGGTACTCGGTCGCCCAGTCGTCGTCGGTGGCGGCGACGATCGAGCCGCCGCCGGGGATCGCGTCGCGGCTCGCGTCGTCGGCGTGCAGGCGCACGTTCGCCTCGGCGAGCGCGGCGGCGACGCGCGGCAGGAACTCGGCGGCGACGTCGCGGTGCACGAGCAGCGACTCGACGGCGTTGCAGACGCCGACGCGCTGGGTCTTCGCGTTCATCACGATCGGCAGCGCCGCCTCGAGGTCGGCCGAGGCGTCGACGAAGATGTGCACGTTGCCGGTGCCGGTCTCGATCACCGGCACCACCGACTCCTCGACGACGGTGCGGATCAGCGAGGCGCCGCCGCGGGGCACGAGCACGTCGATGAGGCCGCGGGCGCGCATCATCGCGACGCCGCCGGGCCGGCCGTACTCGTCGACGGTCTGCACGAGATCGCGGGGCAGGCCCTGCTGCTCGAGCGCGTCGGCGAGCACCCGCACGATGACGGTGTTCGACTCGAGCGCCGCCGCGCCGCCGCGGAGGATCACCGCGTTGCCCGACTTCAGCGCGAGGCCGGCGGCGTCGACGGTGACGTTCGGGCGGGCCTCGTAGATCATGCCGACGACGCCCATCGGCACGCGCAGCTGCTTGAGCCGCAGGCCGTTCTCGAGGGTCGAGCCGCGCACGATCTCGCCGACCGGGTCGGGCAGGCCGGCGACCTCGCGCAGCGCGTCGGCGATGCCGCGGATGCGCGACTCGTCGAGCGCGAGGCGGTCGAGCAGGCCCGACGACAGGCCGTTGTCGCGGCCGCGCGCCATGTCCTTCTCGTTCGCGGCGATGATGTCGGCGGCGTTCGCCTCGAGCGCGTCGGCGCAGGCGCGCAGCGCCGCGTCCTTGACGGCGCGGGTCGCGGTGGCGAGCGGGCGGGCGGCGACGCGGGCGCGCTCGGCGACGGCGCGCACCGCGGCGTCGACGTCGTCGGTGGCGGGGGCGGGAGTCACGATCTCGGTCATGCGGCAATCCTAGCCAGCGGCCGCTGACCGGCCCGCCCCGCCCCGCCCCGCGCTGCCGCCCGCTCCCGACGCGCTCAGTCGGCCACGGGCATCCGCGCCCCCGGCGCGATCGGCGCGCCGCCGAGGTCGGTGACCGTCGGGCGCACGAGCGCGAGGTCGTCGCGGTGCACGATCGAGCGGATGCGGTGGTCGCCGAAGTGCTCGCGCAGCTCGTCGCTCGAGCGGCCGAGCATCGGCGCGAGCTCGACCGCGTCGTAGCCGACGAAGCCGTGCGCGACCGGCTCGCCCTGCTCGGTGAGGATCTCGACGGGATCGCCGGCGACGAAGTCGCCCTCGGTGCGGCGGATGCCGGGGGCGAGCAGCGACGCGCCCCGCTCGCGCAGCGCGCGCACGGCGCCGGCGTCGATGAAGATGCGCCCGTGCATCGCCGCGGCGTGCTCGAGCCACACCTTGCGGCGGCTCGCGCGGTTCGGCGAGGCGGTGAACCAGGTGCCGACATCGGCCCCGGCGAAGGCCGGCCCGACGTTCGCGGCGGTGGTGAGCATCACCGGGATGCCGGTCTGCGTCGCCATCTCGGCCGATTGCAGCTTCGTCACCATGCCGCCGGTGCCGAACGACGAGCCGCGGCCGGTGACCTCGACGTCGGCGACGTCGGCGAGGTCGGTGACGAGCGGGATGCGGCGGGCGCCGGGCTGCGAGGGCGGCGCGTCGTAGAGGCCGTCGACGTCGGTGAGGAGCACGAGCGCGTCGGCGCGCACGAGCTGGGCGACGAGGGCGGCGAGCCGGTCGTTGTCGCCGAAGCGCAGCTCGCTCGTCGCGAGCGCGTCGTTCTCGTTGACGATCGGCACCGCGCCGAGCTCCATGAGCCGGTCGAGCACCTGCAGGGCGTTGCGGTAGCGGGCGCGGTGCACGGTGTCGGCGGCGGTCATCAGCACCTGGCCGACGGTGATGTCGTAGGCGCCGAACGCATCGGTGTAGGTCGCCATCAGCGACGACTGGCCGACGGCGGCGGCCGCCTGCGCGGTCGCGACGTCGTCGGGCCGCCGCTCGAGGCCGAGGGGCATGAACCCGGCCGAGATCGAGCCGGAGGTGACGAGCACGACCTCGGTGCCCCGCTCGACGACGCCGGCGAGCACGTCGACGAGCTTGCGCAGCGCCGGCACGTTGAGCCGGCCGTCGGCGCGGGTGAGCGACGACGATCCGATCTTCACCACCACCCGGCCGGCCGCGGGGAGGTCGGAGCGCTCCCGGGCGCCGGCGGTCGCGCGGTGGTCGTGGCGGGCGTCTGCTGATGCGGTCACCGTTCCATTGTGCCGTGCCGGCGCGCCGCGCCGCGCTCGGCGTTGCGCGAACGGTGAGGCGGGCGCGGGAGAATCGCCCCATGCTCGCAGCCTTCTCCATCGCCCCGTCCGGTCCGCCCTCCGACCCCTCGGTCGAGGCCGACGCCCCCGGCTCGTACCACCGCGCCGTCGCCGCCGCCGTCGAGGTGGTGCGCGCCTCCGGCCTCCCGAACGAGACCACGGCGATGTTCACGACGATCGAGGGCGAGTGGGACGAGGTGATGGCGGTGATCAAGGCGGCGACCGAGGCGATCGGCCGCTACGGCTCGCGCGTGTCGCTCGTGCTCAAGGCCGACATCCGCCCGGGCGTCACCGGCGACCTCGCCGGCAAGGTCGAGCGGGTCGAGGCCGAGCTCGAGCGCCGCGCGGGCGAGGACCGCTAGGCCTCGGGCTCGCGCCGCACCGTCGGGATCGAGCCGGTGACCGGCTCGACGACGAAGTCGAGCGAGTGGTCCTGCTCGTTCGCCGAGTCCTTCGCGACGTCGTCGACCGACTCGCCGTAGTAGAGCCGCTCGAACAGCGTCATCGTCGAGTCGATGTCGTGCGAGTCGACGAGCCGCAGCCCCTCGCGGCCGAGCCGCTCGCGCTCGGCCTGCGGCGCCTCGAGCACGCGGCGGAGCTTCGCCGCGCAGTCGTCGACGTCGCCGGGCGCGAACAGGTGGCCGTTCACGCCCTCGTGCACGAGGTGCGGCAGCGCCATCGCGTTCGCGGCGACGACCGGCAGGCCCGAGGCCATCGCCTCCATCGTCGCGATCGACTGCAGCTCGGCGATCGAGGCGATCGCGAACACGGTCGCGCCGGTGTAGAGCGTCTTCAGCTCCTCGTCGGAGGCGTAGCCGTGGAAGGTGACGCGCTCGTCGAGTCCGAGCTCGCGGGCGAGCCGCTCGAGCGCGGTGCGCTGGTCGCCGCCGCCGACGATGTCGAGGTGGGCGTCGTCGAGGTCGCCGAGCGTCGCGAACGCCCTGATGAGCACGTCGATCTGCTTCTCGCCGGTGACCCGGCCGACGAACAGCACGCGCCGCGGCCGCTTCTCCGAGAAGTCGGGCGCGTAGTCGGATTTCCGCAGCCCGCACGAGATCGCGAGCACCCGCTCGAGGCCGCCGTTGCGCTCGAGGAAGTCGGCGGCGCGGCGCGTCGGGGTGGTGAGCGCGGCGGTCGCCGCGAACGTCTTGTGGGCGTCGCGCCACCAGATCCGCGAGGCGATCTCCTGCAGCGGCTTCGGCAGCAGCGTGTGCTCGAGCATGTTCTCGAGCATGAGGTGGTTGGTGCCGATGATGCGGATGCCGCGGCCCGCGCCCTCGCGCACGACCGCGCGGCCGAGCACGACCGCCGACTGGTAGTGCACGACGTCGGGCTTCACCTCGTCGAGCACGCGCCGCATGTGCCGGCGCGCCATCCACGGCTTCACGTAGCGGAGCCAGTCGTGCGGCCAGTACCGGTCGGAGGGGAGCCGGTGGACGGTGATCGTCTCGTCGTCGTAGGTCTCGGCCCAGGTGCCGTGCCGGCGCGAGGCCGAGGGCACGGCGACGTGCACCTCGTGGCCCCGGGCCGCCATGCCGGCGGCGAGGTTCACCGTGAACTTCGCGGCGCCGTTGACGTCGGGCGGGAAGGTGTCGGCGGCGATCAGCAACCGCAGGGGCCGGTCGGCTCGGCGTTCGTTCGTCGTGTCGGGCACTCGGGCGGGATCCTCTGCAGGCGGGCTTCGGGCGAGCTTCCACTCTACTGGCGAAGGGTCGGCGGCGCCGTCGGGTTGTCCCCCACCTTCGGCGCGACCCGGATGCGACTCGAGACGGATGCGGAGCGGGTCGCGGGCCGCGCCGGGAGCCCCGGCGCGGCTAGCCTGGGCGCATGACGATCCTCCCCATCCAGATCTACGGCGAGCCCGTGCTGCACTCCCCCGCCGAGCCCGTCGGCGAGATCACCGACGAGGTGCGCGCCCTCGTCGCCGACATGCTCGAGACGATGACCGCGGCGCCGGGCGTCGGCCTCGCCGCGCCCCAGGTCGGCGTCGGCAAGCGCCTGTTCGTCTACGACTGGACCGACGAGGAGGGCGTACGGCACCACGGCACGGCGATCGACCCCGAGCTGTGGCTCGCGCCGTCGACCCCCGAGTCGATCGACGAGCTCGACGACGAGGAGGAGTCGGAGGGCTGCCTCTCGTTCCCCGGCGAGCGCTTCCCCATCCGCCGCTCGGCGCGGGTGATCCTCCGCGCCCGCGATCTCGAGGGCGAGCCCTACGAGCTCGTCGCCGAGGGCTGGCTCGCCCGCATCCTGCAGCACGAGTACGACCACCTCGACGGCGTGATCTACGTCGACCGCCTCGAGGTGCCGATCTGGAAGACCGCGCAGAAGACGATGCGCAAGCGCCGCTGGGGCGTGCCCGGCAACTCCTGGACGCCCGGCGTCGACGACCTCGAGGGCTGACGCCGGTCCGGCCGCGCCGGGCGACCGGCGCCGACCGAAAAGGGCGAAGGCCCCGCGGCGGACCGCGGGGCCTTCGTGAGTGGCTCCCCGAGTTGGATTCGAACCAACAACCTGCCGTTCGATTCGGGTGAGCAATCGAACTGAAAACTCCAGCCCGACTTCGTTGCAATCATGCGGGACTCGGGAACAACTGACGTTCGATTCTACGCATCGTAACGCACCCGTACGCGCCAATTTGGACACTTATTTGGACACCTGATCGGGCGCCGAGCCGACCGCCTCTCCGCCCTGTCGCGCATAGGGACTGAACGGCGTCAACCTCACCGCCCCGGACTGCAGCTGCCCGGGACCCCGGAATGGATGGCGGGCGAGCCGCGCTCATCCACCACGGCACCGACCCCGCCAGCGCCGTACCCGGACACGGCCGCCCCGAGCCCGCACCGAGCGGAGGCGGCCGTGTCCGACTCCGGCGCATAGGGGCGGCATGCAGCACGAACAGCGCACCACAACCCCGACCCCCGACCCAGTCCAGCCCATGATGGCGGCACTGCGCTCCGCAGCCCCCGCCGCCCGAAGCTGGTGGGGCGGCCTCGTCCCGATCGTCACGGCCCTAGGGGGCACCCGCGCCGGCCGGCACGCCGACGACACCGAGCTGCTCGCCGCGCTCGAGCGGACCGCCGATCGGGCCGCCGATCTGCCCGTGGCCCCGCTCCCCGACGACACCGCCCGGCTCCTCGACGCCCTCGAACTCGCCTGGGCAGTTCGACCGCAGACCCGGCTCGGCGAACTCGTCCTCGACCTCGTCGACGGCGACCGGACCCTCGCGCTCCGGCTCCCCGACAAGCAGGCCCTCGCCCTGCTCGGACGCGGACGCCGCGCATAGGAGCGGCATGAACACCACCGATCCGACCCGAGGCGGCCCCCGATGATGGGTGGGCACCACGCGATCACCGGCGCCGCCGCGTGGGTCGCGGTCACTTCCACCGCGCCAGGCGCGCTCGGCCTCATGCCGCTCGACCCGCTCGGCATCACCGCCGGCGCGCTCGTGTGCGCCGGTGCGGCGCTGCTGCCGGACGCCGACCACCCGTCGGCGACGATCGCGCAGTCGATCCCCGTCGTCGGGAAGGTCGGCGCGAACGCGATCTCGGGGATGGTGGGCGGGCACCGGCACGGCACCCACTCCCTCATCGGGCTCGCCGTGATGGCGGGGC
>JAAYAS010000072.1 GCA_012719255.1 Microbacteriaceae bacterium
CGTGGGCGGCGATCATCGCGACCGCCGCGGCGGTCTCGCTGCTGTTCGGCGCCGGCGGCGCGCTGCTCGTCGGCGCCCTCACCGCTCCCGGCGGCGACGCCGTCGAGACGGCGCCGGGCGCCGTCGCCCCCGGCGACTGGGCGGCGGTCGCCGAGGCGACGGCCAACTCGGTCGTCGCGATCCAGGTGCCGAGCGGCGAGAACGACCGCGGCAGCCAGGGCTCGGGCGTGGTCTGGGACGACCAGGGCCGCATCGTCACGAACCACCACGTCGTCGCCGATGCGCCCGGCGGCCGCGTCTCGGTGCTCATCGGCACCCACGTCTACCCGGCCACCGTCGTCGGCTCCGACCCCGCCACCGACCTCGCCGTGCTGCAGCTCGCCGCCCCCGCGCCCGGGCTCGTGCCGCTCCCCCGCGCCGACGCCGAGGCGCTGCGGGTCGGCGACGAGGTCGCCGCGATCGGCAACCCGCTCGGGCTGTCGGGCTCGGTGACCACCGGCATCGTCTCGGCGCTCGACCGGCCGATCTCCACCGGCGGCACCGCCGCGCAGCCGGTGATCACGAACGCCATCCAGACCTCCGCCGCACTCAACCCCGGCAACTCGGGCGGCGCGCTCGTCGACCGCTCGGGGCTGCTCATCGGCATCAATTCGGCGATCGCCACCGTCGGCGGCGGGCCCGGCGGCGGCCAGAGCGGCAACATCGGCATCGGTTTCGCGATCCCCGTCGACCTCGCCGAGCGCATCGCCGCACAGCTCATCGCCGACGGCGCCGTCGAGCACGCCTACCTCGGCGTCGTCACCACCGACGCCACGGCCGAGGCGCGCGGCGCCGAGCGGCTCGGCGCCGAGGTGGTGAGCGTCGTCGAGGGCGGCCCCTCGGCCGACGCGGGGCTCGCCGAGGGCGATCTCATCATCGCCGTCGACGGCGACGCGATCACCGGCTCCCGGCACCTCGTCGGCACCGTGCGCGGCCTCGTCGTCGGCGAGACGGCGCAGGTCACCGTGGTGCGCGACGGCGAGGAGCTCGTGCTCGACGTCGTGCTCGGCGTCTCCCCCGACCTGTAGCGGCCCGGCCGCGCCCGGATGCATCGACGCGAGTGGATGCGCCGCCCCGACGCGCGGACGTCACCCGCCCGCATCCCCTCGGTCACCTGCACGGCGTAGGCTCGTGCCCATGACGCACGCGCAACTCACCACACGCAACGGATTCCCGGCGGTGCGCCTGTCGACCCAGCTCCCGGTGCCCGCCGGTCGCCTCTGGTCGCAGGCCGTCACCCCCGAGGGCCTGTCGAGCTGGTTCCCGTTCGACGTCGAGTACGAGGCGACCCCCGGCGCCCCCGTGAAGTTCATCGACCGCGAGGGCGACGAGTCGTTCTACGGCACCGTCACCAACGTCGTCGACCCCGAGGTGCTCTCGTTCACCTACGGCGTCGGCCACGAGGTGACGATCACCGTCACCAACGAGGGCGCGCAGAGCACCTTCGCCCTCGTCGAGCAGCTGCCCGAGGAGAACATCGCCGCCCGCTCGGCCGCGAACTGGCACGAGCGCATCGCCGAGCTCGAGCGCGCCCACGGCCTCGACGTGCCCGAGCTGAGCTGGGACGTCATCTACGACCGCTACGTCGAGGAGGGCTTCCCGAAGGGCGCGCCGGTGCCCGGCCGCCCCGACGAGGAGACGCTCGTCTGACCGGCGCCCCGCCGCGCACCGCCCCCGATCGACCCCCGCAGCCCCGCGCCGCGGGGGTCGAACGTCTGCGCGGCGCCGCCCGCCGGCCCCCGGCCTCCGGTTGAATGGGGGCATGGGCATCCGACACCTCATCTGGGACATGGGCGGCACGCTCATCGACACCTACCCCGCCGTCGACCGCATGATCGTCGCCGTCGCCGAGCGCCACGGCGCCCGCGTCGAGCCCGACGAGGTCGCCCGCGCCACCCGCACCACCTCGATCGCCGACACGATGACCGCGATCGCCGCCCGCCACGGCATCGAGCGCGACGAGTTCGACCGCGCCTACGACGAGCTGCGCGCCTCGTGGCGCGACGACGCGCCGCCGGCGATGGCCGGCGCCCGCGAAGCGATCGCCGCGGTGCGCGCCGCGGGCGGCAAGAGCATCGTCGTCACCCACCGCGACCGCGCGAGCGCCGAGACGCTGCTCGCCGCCACCGGCCTCGAGGTCGACGGCCTCATCAGCGTCGACGACGGCCACCCGCGCAAGCCCGACCCCGGGATGTTCCGCCTCGCGCTCGAGCGCTACGACCTCGACCCGGCCGAGTCGCTCGCCGTCGGCGATCGCGGCATCGACCTCGCCGGCGCCGCCCGCGCCGGCGTCGCCGGCGTGCTCTTCGCGCCGATCGACGGCGTCGAGCAGGAGGTGCCCGACGGCACCGCGCGCATCGCCCGGCTCGCCGAGCTCGTCGGGATGCTCGACACCGGCTCGGAGCGCGCCCGGATGCTCGCCGGTGCGCTCTACTCCCCCGACGACCCCGCGCTCGCCGCCGACCGGGTGCGCGCCCGCCGGCTCGCCCGCGCCTACGACGACATCGACCCCGGCGACGAGGAGGCCCGCCGCGAGCTGCTGCGCCGGCTGCTCGGCGGCCTCGGCGACATCGACGGCATCGAGCCGCCGCTGCGCGTCGACTACGGCACGAACATCCGCATCGGCGACGGCGTGTTCATGAACTTCGGCTGCGTGCTGCTCGACGTCGCGCCGATCACGATCGGCGACCGGGTGCTCCTCGGCCCCGGAGTGCAGCTGTGCACGCCCGGGCATCCGCTCGACGCCGCCTCGCGGGCCGGCGGCCTCGAGTTCGGCCGGCCGATCGTCATCGGCGACGACGTCTGGCTCGGCGCCGGCGCGATCGTGCTCGGCGGCGTCACCATCGGCGCGGGCACCGTCGTCGGCGCCGGCGCCGTCGTCACCCGCGACCTGCCGGCCGGGGCGATCGCCGTCGGCAACCCCGCCCGCGTCGTCCGCGACGCGCCCGGTGCGCCGGGCGACGGGGCCGACTGAGCCGCCGCTGCCGCATCCGGGCCCGACGCGGCCCGGCGCGAGCGACGACCGGGCGGCCCTCGCTTCCCCACGGGAGCCTCGGCGCGGCCGCCCGCGCATCCCGACGGCGAACCGCCCCGGCGCCGGTCGGCGTCGGGGCGGTTCGGACGGGTCCGCGGGGGCGGAGGGCTGCGGCGGCGCGCGCCGGGCGGGCTACTTGCCGGTGAAGTTCGGGCGGCGCTTCTCCTGGAACGCCTTGAAGCCCTCGGCGTAGTCCTCGCTCGAGCACAGCTCGCCCTGGGCGACGTTCTCGTCGGCGATCGACTCCCACAGGCCGATCCGGCGGTCGCGGATGTCCTGCACGAGCTTCTTCGACGCCGCGAACGCGAGCTGCGCGCCGGCGGCTGCGCGGGTGACGCGCTCGCGGGTGAAGTCGACGAGCTCGTCGTCGGCGACCCAGCGGCTGAACAGGCCCTGCTCGACCGCCTCGCGGCCCGACATGAACTCGGCCGTGTAGATGAGGTCGAGGGTGCGGTGGGTGCCGAGCCGCTCGGTGAACAGCCAGTGGCCGCCCGAGTCGAGCGTCGCGCCGAGGTTCGCGAACGGCGAGCCGATCTTCGCCGACTCGGCGACGTAGACGACGTCGCAGGCGAGCGCGAGGCCGAGGCCGACGCCGAGGCAGGCGCCCTGCACGGCGGCGAAGGTCGGGGCGGGGAACTCGCTGATCCGGCGCAGCACGCCGGTGACCTTGTTGCCGAGGAAGTCGGCGACGTCGTCGTCGGCGGGCACGACGCCGGCGATGTCGCGGCCGGCGCAGAACGCGCGGCCCTCGCCGCGGAGGAAGAGCGCCTTGACGCCCGCCTCGGCGGCCCGGTCGAGCGCCTCGGCGAGGTCGCGGAGGTCGTCCTCGTTCACCGCGTTCAGCTTCTTCGGGGCGTCGAGGACGAGTTCGGCGACGTCGCCGTCGATGCGGAGGTCGATCATGCTCATGCGGACGGGGTCCTTTCGTTTCGTTGGTGCGGCGCGGCGGCCGGATGCGGATCGACGCCCGATCGCGGCCTCGCGGGGCGCGATCGGGCGTCGATCATGGGTGCGGGGGTCGAGTCGTCGACGCCTAGGCGTCGAAGTCGACGACCACCTTCTCGGTCGTCGGACGCGACTGGCAGGTGAGCACGTAGCCCTTCTCGACCTCGTCGGACTCGAGCGCGTAGTTCTCGGCCATCTCGACCTCGCCCTCGACGACCTTCGCGCGGCAGGTGCCGCACACGCCGCCCGCGCAGGCGAAGGGGACGTCGGCGCGGACGCGCAGCGCCGCGTTGAGGATGGTCTCGCGGGCCGACTTCGGCGACTGCACCTCGCCCGACAGGCCGTCGAGCTGGAAGCCGATGTCGAAGTTCTCGCCGTCGGGGTCGGCGACCACGGGGCGGCCGGCCTGCGACTGCGCGCCCTCGCCCGGCTGACCGGTCGAGAACAGCTCGAAGCGCACCTTCTCGGCGGGCACGTCGCGCTTGTCGAGCTCGTCGCGCACGAGCTGCACGAGCTCGAACGGGCCGCAGAGGAACCACTCGTCGACGTTCTCGACGTCGATGACGTGCTCGAAGATGAGCTCGAGCTTCTCGGCGTCGAGGCGGCCCGAGTAGATCGGCGCCTGGCGCTGCTCGCGCGAGAGCACGTGGTGGATCGCGAGCCGGGTCGGGTAGCGGTCCTTGAGGTCCGCGAGGTCCTCGAGGAACATCACGTCGCTAGCGGCGCGGTTCGCGTAGATGAGGTCGACCTGCGTGCCCTCGTGGGCGAGCAGCGACTTCGCGATCGCGATCACCGGGGTGATGCCCGAGCCCGCGGCGGCGGCCACGAAGCGGCCCTGGCCCGCCTTCACGACCTCCTCCGAGAGCGCATCCGGGTTCGACATGCTCGTGAGCTGGTGCTTCGAGACGAACGCGCCCTGGGGGCTCATCACGTCGATCTCGAAACCGGCCGCGAGGTTGTCGTTGGCCCAGTTCGAGAACAGGCCGCCGAGGTCGCGCTTGATGCCGACCTTGATCGTGCCGGGGGTCGGCGCCTCGCAGATCGAGTAGCTGCGGCGCACCTCCTGGCCGTCGATGTTCGCGCGCAGCGCGACGTACTGACCGGCCTGGTAGTCGTACTCGTCCTGCAGTTCCTCGGGAACCGCGAACGAGACCTCGATGGCCTTGTCGGTGAGCTTGCGGACCTGGCTCACCTCGAGGGTGTGGAAGGTCGCACGGCGCTTCGTGGTCTCGCCGGCGTCGCTGCCGGGGAGCTGTTCAGTGTTGGTGTCGTTCGTCACTAGTGCACCTTGAAGTAGTCGAAGGGTTCCTTGCAGTCGGCGCACTGGTAGAGCGCCTTGCAGGCGGTCGAGCCGAACCGGCTCAATTCGTTGGTGGAGATGGATCCGCAGCGCGGGCAGCGCACGGAGAGCGCGAGCCGGGTCGGGCCGCGCTGGGCCCCGACGGCGGCCTTGCCCGAGGGCGGCGCGATGCCGTAGTCCTCGAGCTTGCGCCGGCCTTCCTCGGTCATCCAGTCGGTCGTCCAGGCCGGCGAGAGCACGAGGCTCACGTCGACGCTCTCGTACCCGGCCGTGCGCAGCGCCTGCTCGACGTCCGCCTTGATGGTGTTCATCGCGGGGCAGCCGGAGTAGGTCGGCGTGATGATCACCTGGGCGGTGCCGTCGGAGCCGACCACGGCGTCCCGGAGGATCCCGAGATCCGCGATGGTGAGCACCGGGATCTCGGGGTCGCAGACGGTGGCGGCAATGTCCCAGACGCGCCCCGCGTCCGCGTCAGCGGGACGGGTGGCGACGTCGGGGTTCGCGGGAGTCGACATGACGGCCTACCAGGTGACGCCGGGGTGCTTGCGCGCGAGCTCCTGCATCTCGGCCAGGGTGGGGCCGAGGTACTCGCGGTGCTCGCCGCGGCGACCGCCGCAGACGGCCTGCGGCACGTCGGGGATGGTGATGCCCGAGCGCTCGCAGATGTCCTCGATGGTGCGCATGACGTTCTCGCGCAGCGACGAGGGGCGGACGGCGACGCCCTCGAGGCGGTCGTGCAGCTCCTCGTCCTCGAACAGCTCCTCGACGTAGGGCCACATGTAGTCGAGGCCGGCCTGCAGGCGGCGGTTCGCCTCCTCGGTGCCGATGCCGAGGCGGAGGAACCACTGCTCGGCGTGGTCGAGGTGGTACTCGACCTCCTTGGCGACCTTGCCGGCGATCGCGGCGAGCGTCTCGTCGCTCGACTCGGCCGCGAGGCGCGAGTAGAGCTCGTAGGCGTAGGCCGAGAACAGCAGCTGTCGGGCGATCGTCTGCCCGAAGTCGCCGTTCGGCATCTGCACGAGGTGGATGCAGCGGAACTCCTCCTCCTCGCGGAAGTACGCGAGGTCGTCCTCGGTCTTGCCCCAGGCGCTGCCGGCGTAGGTGAGGAGCACGCGGGCGTGGCCGAGCAGGTCGAGGGCGACGTTGCCGAGGGCGATGTCCTCCTCGAGCTCGGGGGCGCGCGAGATCCACCAGGCGAGGCGCTGCGAGAGGATCAGGGCGTCGTCGCCGAGGCGGAGCGCGTACTGCGCGGCGTCCTCGGGGGCCTTGAGGCCCTTCTGCTGGATCTCCTCGGAGGTGAGGGCGTAGCCCGCCGAGATGAGGGTCGCGGAGTCGAATCCCTGAGCGCTCACAGGTGCTTCACCCCTTCGCTCTGCGTGTAGTAGGTGGCGTGGCGGTAGTTCTTGCCCTGCGCCGACTCGAAGAAGGCGCCCTTCGAGTCGGGGTCGGTCGCGGCGATGTCCTCGCTGCGCACGCACCAGATCGACACGCCCTCGTTGCGGCGCGTGTAGAGGTCGCGCGCGTTGCGCAGCGCCATGGTGGCGTCGGGCGCGTGCAGCGAGCCGGCGTGGACGTGGCTCAGACCGCGCGACGAGCGGACGAAGACCTCCCAAAGAGGCCACTGGTTGGCGGCGGTGTTCTCGCTCATTCGTTTCTCTCCGTTGAGGCGGGCGGGCCGCGCAGGTCGCGGCCCGCCCGTGATGCTGATGTGGATTGGTGGTGGTTGCGGAGCGCCGACTAGGCGACGGCGGTGTCGGCCTCGGCGGCCTGCTTCTCGGCGTAGGCCGCGGCGGCCTCGCGCACCCAGGCGCCGTTGTCGTGCGCCTCGCGGCGACGCGCCATGCGCTGGGCGTTGCAGGGGCCGTGGCCCTTGATGACCGCGAAGAACTCGTCCCAGTCGAGCTCGCCGAAGTCGTAGTGGCCGCGCTCCTCGTTCCACTTCAGGTCCGGGTCGGGCAGCTCGAGGCCGAGGGCCTCGCACTGCGGCACGATCATGTCGACGAAGCGCTGGCGCAGCTCGTCGTTCGAGAAGCGCTTGATCTTCCAGGCCATCGACTGCTTCGAGTTCGGCGACTCGGCGTCCGGCGGACCGAACATCTGGAGGGCCGGGCCGTAGAAGCGGTTGATCGCGTCCTGCGCCATCTGCTTCTGCTCGGGGGTGCCCTGCGCGAGGGTGTAGAGGATCTCCCAGCCCTGGCGCTGGTGGAACGACTCCTCCTTGCAGATGCGGACCATCGCGCGGCTGTAGGGGCCGTACGAGGTGCGGCACAGCGGCACCTGGTTCTGGATGGCCGCGCCGTCGACGAGCCAGCCGATGGCGCCCATGTCGGCCCAGGTGCGGGCCGGGTAGTTGAAGATCGACGAGTACTTCGCCTTGCCGTCGAGGAGCTGCTGGTTGAGCTCGTCGCGCGGGGTGCCGAGGGTCTCGGCGGCGGAGTAGAGGTAGAGGCCGTGGCCGGCCTCGTCCTGCACCTTGGCGATGAGGATCGCCTTGCGCTTCAGCGAGGGCGCGCGGAGGATCCAGTTCGCCTCGGGCTGCATGCCGATGATCTCGGAGTGCGCGTGCTGCGAGACCTGACGGGTCAGGGTCTTGCGGTAGGCGTCCGGCATCCAGTCGGCCGGCTCGATGCGGAGGTCGCGGTCGATGAGGTCGTCGAAGTACGCCTGCGCGGCCTCGATGTCGACATCGTCCCGCTTGGGGAACTCGGTCACGTTGTTCGTCATGCGGAGGTCTCCTTCGACGGACTTGCCCGGGACGGGCGGGGTTGGTCATGTGGTGTTCCACGACGGCAACACTGCCGCCGAGAATAACAGAACGTGCGTTCAGTATATGCGTGACCGCACGACCGTCAACCCCCAGTCTCGGAGGGTCGTATGGGAAACTCCGCAGATTCGGACCGGTCCGGACTGGCGCTCGAAGGTGAGCGGGAGTATTTTCTGTAAGACTGGTCAGGAATTCACAAAGGAGTGCCTATGGCCGAGGACCACGAAGACACCGCAGCGCGCGCCTACAGCGACCTGGCATCGCACCACCGCATCCTCAAGGACGACTTCGCCAGCGAGTGGATGGGCGTGCGCGTCGTGCGCGCCGAGCCCGGCGACGTCATCATCGAGATGGATCTTCGCCGCGAGATGCTGAACGGGTTCGGCATCGCCCACGGCGGCATGGTGTTCGCCTTCGCCGACACCGCCTTCGCGCTCGCCTGCAACCACCCCGACGAGGACACCGGCACGATCACGGTGGCCTCCGGCGTCGACGTGAACTTCCTCCGGCCCGCCGTGCAGGGGCAGACGATCACCGCGCACGCGCGCGCGGTGCACGAGGGCCGCAGCGGCGTCTACGACATCGAGGTGACCGCGCAGGGGCCCGACGACCCCGAGCCCGTGCGCATCACGCTGTTCCGCGGCCGCAGCCGCACCATCCCGAAGCCCCCGCGCGAGCCCGGCGCGTGAGCATCCCATCCCCGAACCGCCCCCACTAGTAGAAGGCAGAGTCGCCAAAGTGAAGCTGAACCCCACCCCCTTCGACCTCGATGCGCTCGATCCCGAGGAGCAGATGAGCCGCGAGGAGCTCGAGGCCCTCCAGCTCGAGCGCCTCAAGTGGACCGTCGCGCACGCGTACGAGAACGTGCCGATGTACACGAAGAAGTTCGACGAGGCCGGCGTCTCGCCCGACGACCTGCAGACCCTCGCCGACCTCGCGAAGTTCCCCTTCACCACGAAGGAGGACCTCCGCCAGAACTACCCGTTCAAGACCTTCGCCGTGCCGATGACCGAGGTCCGCCGCATCCACGCCTCGTCGGGCACCACCGGCCGCCCCACCGTCGTCGGCTACACCGACGCCGACATCGACAAGTGGGCCCAGGCGGTCGCGCGCGTGCTGCGCCTGTCGGGCGCGCGCAAGGGCGACCTCGTCCACAACGCCTACGGCTACGGCCTGTTCACCGGCGGCATCGGCGCCCACTACGGCGTCGAGCGCGCCGGCCTCACCGTCATCCCGATGTCGGGCGGCCAGACCGACCGGCAGATCCAGCTCATCCACGACTTCGAGCCGCGGATCATCATGTCGACGCCGTCGTACCTGCTGACGATCCTCGACAAGATGCGCCAGGAGGGCATCGACGCCGCCGCCACCTCGCTCGAGATCGCGATCCTCGGCGCCGAGCCGTGGACCGAGGAGATGCGCCAGGAGATCGAGCAGGGCTTCGGCATCACCGCCGTCGACATCTACGGCCTCTCCGAGCTCATGGGCCCCGGCGTCGCCGGCGAGTCGGCCGAGCACAAGAACGGCTCGACCATCTGGGAGGACATGTTCCTGCCCGAGATCGTCGACGCCGACGAC
>JAAYAS010000073.1 GCA_012719255.1 Microbacteriaceae bacterium
GTTCGAGCGCCGCGACAAGTCCGGTGACCGGACAGGATCGCCCCATCGCCGCGAAGAGCAGGTCCAGATCGAGCACCTCATCGAGCGACTCCCGTGCGGGACGCACGCCGCTGCCCGCCAGCAGCACCTGGTCGCGCCGTTCCGCGAGAACGCTCGCGATCGCCGAGTCGGGCATGTCCGTCAAGCTCTCTCCGGCGCGGAACAGCCGTCGACCCTTGTACACGACGGTCTGCCCGATCGGTCTCGGAGGGATTTGGAGCACGACCAGCCGATGCCCCTGGTAGTCGACGGCGGCCACCCTCACGGCCACCGTCTTGAGGTGCTCGAAGAGGTAACGCTCGAGTTCCACCGGATCGCGGAAGGCATTCGTGCCGACGACAGCCCGCGTCCGATCATCGACGCCGAGGATCAGCAGTCCGCCGCCTTCGTTGGCGAGCGCGGCGGAGTACATCGCCGCCTTGTCCTTGTCGAAGCTCAGCGCCGCATGCTTGAACTCGAGTCGACGGCCCTCCGGGCGTCGCAACGCCTGCGCAACCAGCCGGCGGAGTGCTTCATCAGTATCGGAGTCGTGGATCACGCGGGCAGTTTAAATGCCTGCTGCCGCATCCTGATGCGGCTGTGGAGGACTCCAGCCGCATCTCCCGGCATCCCGTTTAAATGGGCATGGAGGCTGTGGATAACTCGCGTCACCCGCCGCTACTGCGCGATGACCCGCGCCACCGCGGCGTCGACGGCGGGGATCACGTGGGCGAGGCCGGTGCCGTCGCACCAGGTGCCGCAGACCTCGACGTCGGGGCGGGCGTCGATCGCCGTGCGCACGCGGTCGAGCTCGTCGCGGCGGCCGAGGCGGGCGGCCGGCTGCGGGATGCACCAGTGCTGCCGCGCGAGGTCGAGCAGCTGCTCGGGGCGCAGCTCGACGCCGAGGAGCGTCGACGCATCCCGCAGCGCCCGCTCGCGCAGCGCGGCGTCGTCGAGGTCGAGCGTGCGGGCGGGGCCGCCCTCGACCGTCGGGCCGTAGCTGAGCCGCACGACGTGCCGGCCGTCGCCGACCGCCTCGTCGAGCCAGGGCCACTTCGCGCTCGCATGGGTGAGCGCCTTCGCCTCGACGTCGGCGGCGTCGGCGTCGGCGTCGGCGTCGGCGACGAGCACGCCGGTGCCGCGCGGATGCGCGTCGAGCTCGGGCGCGTCGACGAGCAGCGCGACGACCTCGGTCGACACCGGCGGGGCCGTGTGCCCGAGCGCCGACTCGGCGGTGATGAGGATGCGGTCGAAGCGCTCGTCGTCGGACGCCGGCGCGTCGCGGCACTCGCCCAGCGGCGCCGACAGCAGCAGCGGGCCGGTCTCGACTCCGGGGGCGCGGCCGCGCACCGCGCGCACGCCGTGGTCGGCGGGCGCCTGCTCGAGGAGCACCCGATCGCCCTCGAGCCGGGCCCGCACGCCGAGGCGGATCTCGACGCCGAGCAGCCGGCACTCGTCCTCGAGCGCCTGCACGAGCCGGTGCATCCCGCCGCGCACCGTGCGCACGAGCGCGCCGGGCGGGGCGATCGAGCGCATCGCCGCGACCGCGCCGCTCAGCGAGCCCTCCTCGCGCAGCCGCTCGGCGAGCCGCGGCACGAGCACGCGGTGGTCGACCGCATCCGGGTCGAGCGAGTAGACGCCGCGCACCACCGGCGCGACGAGCCGGTCGAGCACGCGGTCGCCGAAGCGGGCGCGCACGAGCTCGGCGAGCGAGTCGGCCTCGGCGCCGATCGCCGGGTCGAGCTCGGCCTCGGCGCGCACCGCGGCGACGCCCTCGTCGCCGATCGCCGCCGCGAGCCCTTCGGCGCCGGGGTCGCCGGGGATCCCCGTGAGCCCGCCCGCGGGCATCCGGTACGGCCCCTCGGCGCCGTGCGCCCACGAGCCGAGCGCGCTCGGCTCGACGATCTCGTCGCCGAGCCCGAGCTCCTTCGCGAGCCGCTCGACCGCGCCGCCGCGCACCGCGAACGCCTCGGCGCCGATGTCGATCGTCGCCGTCGCGTCGTCGGGGGCGCGCAGCGTCGCCGACTGGATCATGCCGCCGAGCCGGTCGCCGGCCTCGACGAGCACGACCTCCTGGTCGGCGAGCGCGAGCCGCCGCGCCGCCGCGAGCCCGGCGACGCCGCCGCCGACGACGAGCACGCGGGCCATCAGGCCGACTCCACCTCGCCCGATCCGGGCAGCGAGTGCACGAGCTCGACGAGCCGCGTGAGCACCTGCGGGTCGGCCTCGGGCGGCACGCCGTGGCCGAGGTTGACGATGTGGGCGGGGGCGGCGGCGCCGCGGCGCACGACGTCGCGGACGTGCCGCGCGCGCACCTCGTCGCCGGCGAAGAGCACGGCGGGGTCGATGTTGCCCTGCAGCGGCACGCCGGGCAGGCGCCGGGCGGCCTCGTCGAGCGGGATGCGGTCGTCGACGCCCTGCACGTCGCCGCCGGTCGCGTGCATGTCGGCGAGCAGCTCGCCGGTGCCGACGCCGAAGTGGATCGAGCGGATGCGCTCGCCGTCGGGCGTCGCGAACGTCGCGGCGCGCTCGAGCGGGATGCGGCTCGAGGGCGCGACCGACTCGAGGTAGCGCTCGCGCGAGAGCGAGCCGGCCCACGAGTCGAACAGCTGCACCACCGAGGCGCCGGCGCCGATCTGCGCCTCGAGGAACGCCGCCGACAGCTCGCCGATCGCGGTGGCGAGCTCGCTCCACGCCTCGGGCTCGCCGACCATGAGGCCGCGGGCGCGCAGGTGGTCCTTCGAGGGGCCGCCCTCGACGAGGTAGGCGGCGAGGGTGAACGGGGCGCCGGCGAAGCCGATCAGCGGCGTCGAGCCGAGCTCGGCGACGGTGCGCCGCACGGCCTCGACGATCGGCGCGAACACCTCGGGGGTCGTCTCGCCGCGCACGCGGGCGGCGAACTCGCGCACGCCGGCGGCATCGCGCACCGGGTCGGGGAAGACCGGGCCGCGGCCGGGCACGATGTCGACGTCGATGCCGACGAGCTTGAGCGGCACGACGATGTCGCTGAAGAACACCGCGCCGTCGACGCCGTGGCGGCGCACCGGCTGCAGCGTGATCTCGCTCGCCATCTCGGGGCGCAGGCACGAGTCGAGCATCGCGACGCCCTCGCGGAGCTTCCGGTACTCGGGCAGCGAGCGGCCCGCCTGGCGCATGAACCACACCGGCAGCGTCTCGGAGCGCAGGCCCCGCGAGGCCCGCACCAGCGGGGCGTCGGCCGTGCGGCCGTCGACGAGGGGATGCGTGGCGTCAAGAATCGTGCTCATCCGACCCATTGTCGCCCATCGCGGTCACGCTCCGCCGCGAAGCGCCCGCGCCCGCTCGCGCGCCGGTCGCGGGCACGCGCCGTCGCGATGGCGGGGCGGCCGTCCCGGGTGGCCGCCGCTCCCCGTCGTGTGGCCGCCGCGCCCCGTCCTGTGGCCGCCGCGCCCGTCCCAGGTGGCCGCGCCTTCTGGGCAGCGCCCCACTTCCGCTCGCTCTCGCAAGTGACCGTCGCACGGACACCTGACCCTCGCGGCGACATGCGACTGGCACCGACCGACCCCCGTACCGACAAGCGCCCCCGTACCGACATCTGACCACCGTGGCGACAAGTGACCCTGGCGCCGACATCTGACCACCTCGGCGACAAGTGACCCTGTCACTGCATGGTCACTTGTCTCCCCGAGGGTCACATACCGCGGGTATGCCAGGGTGGGGTGCGCGGGAGCGGGTGCGCGGCATCCCGGTGACCGCCCGGCGGCGCGGGAGCGGGTGCGGAGCATTCCGGTCGCCGCGTCGCCGACAGCGCGCGAGCGTGGGCGAGGCGCGGGAGCGGAGGCACCGCGGCCCGGTCGCCGCCCGGCGGGCCGAGGGCGCGGAAAGCCCTGGTCGCGGGGGCGAGCGGGGCGGGCCGGGGCGGGGTAGAATCAACGGATCATGCTCGTCTGCCTCAGTGCGAATCACCGCAGCGCCGGTTTCTCGTTGCTCGAGAAGCTCTCCGGGGTCCCCGTCGCCGACCTCGAGGCCGCCATCGCCGCCGCTCCCGGCATCACCGGCGGCGTCGTGCTGTCGACCTGCAACCGCTTCGAGCTCTACCTCGACCTCGAGGGCGTCTGCGCGCTCGACGACTTCTTCGCCCGGCTCGCCGTCACCTGCGGCGTCGCCGAGGACGACCTGCGCGCGCACGTGCGCGTGCACGGGGATGCGGATGTCGCCGAGTACCTCTTCGCCGTCTCCGCCGGGCTCGAGTCGGTCGCGATCGGCGAGGACGAGATCGCCGGCCAGGTGCGCCGCGCGCTCACCACGGCCCGCCGCGCCCGCCTCACCACCTCCGAGCTCGAGAAGCTCTTCCAGACCGCCGCCGCCGCATCCAAGGGCGTCAAGCAGCGCACGCAGCTGTCGGGCCAGGGCCGCTCGCTCGTGAGCCTCGCCCTCGACCTCGCCGCCTCGCAGGTGCGCGACTGGGCCCGCGCCGACATCGTGCTCGTCGGCACCGGCGCCTACGCCGGCGCCTCGCTCGCCGCCCTCGAGGCCCGCGGCGCCCGCCGCATCGGCGTCTACTCGCCCTCGGGCCGCGCCCACACCTTCGCCGAGCGCTACGACGTCGCCCCCATCGACGAGGGCCGCCTCGGCCACCGGCTCGCGAACGCCGACCTCGTGATCACCTGCACGAGCACCGACGACTACGTGCTCGACTACGACCTCGTGCGCAACGCCCGCATCGCGCCCGGCGCCGCCGAGCGGCAGCTCATCATCGACCTCGGCCTGCCCCGCAACGTCGACCCGCTCGTCGCGAAGCTCGACAGCGTCGACCTGCTCGACCTCGAGACGCTGCGCCTGCACGCCCCGATGGACGACCTCGGCGCCACCGAGCTCGCCCGCTGCATCGTCGCCCGCGCGGCGAAGGAGTTCGACGAGCTGCGGCTCGAGCAGCGCGCCGCCACCGCGATCGCCGCCTTCCGCACCGCCGTGCAGGAGCGCGTCGAGACCGAGATCGTGCGCGCGAACGGCGACCCCGACGTCGAGATCGCGATGCGCCAGCTCGGCAACGCGCTGCTCCACGGGCCCACCCTCCGCATCAAGGAGCTCGCCCGCCAGGGCCGCGCCGACGAGGTCGCGCACGCGCTCGACCTGCTGTTCGGCGTGCAGGTGCCCGCCGACGAGCCCGCGATGCCCGCCGTCGACCCGAGCGGCCTCGCGCCGACCGCGAGCGCCGCACCGGCACCCCGCCGCTGCCCGCTCGCACCGGCGGCGCCGGCCGAGCACGCGGCACCGGCACCGGCACCGGCCGAGCACGCCGCGCCGGTCGCCCCGGGCGCCTGACCCGCCCCGCACGACCCACCGAGCCCCGCCCCGGCCGCCCCGCCCCGGCCGCACCGGTCGACCCGAGCGCCTGACCCGCCCCGCACGACCGACCCACCGCGGAACCCCGCCCCGGCCGCGCCGCGCCGCCGGTCCCCGATTCGGCCCGTCGCACCGATCCCCCGCGCACCGCATCCCGCGCACCGCAGCCCGCGCCCCACCGCATCACGCACCTCCCCCGCGCATCGGCCGCCGCCGATCCCCACCATTCGGACGATCCGCCGACGACGACCCGCGCGCGACAATCGAGCGTCCCGAACTTCCGCGGCGCCGCGAGCCCGCACGTGAGGAGCCCCGTGTCCCAGACGACGACCGATCGCACCGCGATCGACGACACCGACCGCACCGGCGCCGACGGCGACGGCCGCCCACCCGCCCGCCCGAAGCGCTCGGGCCCGAAGTGGGCGACGTGGGCCCGCATCCTCGTGCCCGCGCTGCTCATCCTCGTGTGGCTCACCGGCGCCGGCCTCGGCGGCCAGCTGTTCAGCAAGGTGAGCGAGGTCGCCACCAACGACCAGACCCTCTACCTCCCCGAGTCGAGCGACGCCGCCGCCGTGCAGGCGCAGCTCGACGACTTCCTCGGCGCCGACTCGATCCCCGCGATCGTCGTGTGGTCGAGCGACGAGGCGCTCGACGAGAACGACCTCGCCGCCATCGACGAGGCGCTCGCCGACGTCGCCGAGGTCGCCGATGTAAACGAGGCCTCGCCCGCGATCCCCTCCGAGGACGGCCTCGCCGCGCAGGCGTTCATCGCCATCGACGCCGACGCCGAGCTCGCGCCCGCCGTCGACGGCATCCGCACCGCGGTCACCGACGCGAACAGCACCGAGCTGCAGGTGAACATCACCGGCCCGGCGGGCTTCACCGCCGACCTGTCGAGCGCCTTCGCCGGCATCGACGGCCTGCTGCTGCTCGTCGCGCTCGCCGTGGTGCTCGTCATCCTCATCATCGTCTACCGCTCGCCGCTGCTGCCGTTCATCGTGCTGTCGACGAGCCTGTTCGCGCTCTGCTCGGCGCTGCTGCTCGTCTTCTACCTCGCGAAGTGGGACGTCCTCCTCCTCAGCAGCCAGACGCAGGGCATCCTGTTCATCCTCGTGATCGGCGCCGCCACCGACTACTCGCTGCTCTACACGGCCCGCTACCGCGAGACGCTGCGCACCTACGAGTCGAAGTGGGATGCGACCTGGGCGGCCCTGCGCGGCACCTGGGAGCCGGTGCTCGCCTCGGGCGGCACGGTGATCGCGGGCCTGCTCATGCTGCTGTTCAGCGACCTGAAGACGAACTCGACGCTCGGCCCCGTCGCCGCGATCGGCATCGTGTTCGCGATGCTCTCGGCGCTCACGCTGCTGCCGGCGCTGCTCTACTGGGCGGGCCGGGTCGCGTTCTGGCCGCGCAAGGCGAAGTACGACCCCGAGTTCTCGGCCGACGACGAGGCGATCCACGGCAAGGGCTTCTGGCCCTGGCTCGCGCGCAACGTGCGCAAGGCGCCGCGCGCGATCTGGATCGTCACGACGATCGTGCTCGCGGTGCTCGCGGGCTTCGCGTTCCAGCTCAAGGCCGAGGGCGTGCCGACGAGCGAGTTCGTGCTCGGCGAATCGGATGCGCGCGACGGCCAGGAGGTGCTCGGCGAGCACTTCCCGGCCGGCTCGGGCTCGCCCGCCTACGTGATCGTGCCCGAGGCCGAGCTGCAGCCGACCGCCGACGCGCTGCTCGCGATCGACGGCATCTCGTCGGTGTCGGTCACCGCGACCGACTCGCCGGCCGGCACCGCCCCGGTCACCGAGGACGGCATCCAGGCGTTCGGCCCGCCCGGCGCCCCCGCGCCGGAGCCGACGCTCGTCGACGGCCGGGTGATGCTGCAGGCGACGCTCGTCGACGCGGCCGACTCGGATGCGGCGCAGCAGACCGTGCTCGAGGTGCGCGACGCGCTCGACGACGAGGCTCTCGTCGGCGGCGTCACCGCGACCGCGATCGACACGAACGAGACGGCGATCGCCGACCGCAACCTCATCATCCCGATCGTGCTGCTCGTGATCACGCTGATCCTCATGCTGCTGCTGCGGTCGATCGTCGCGCCGCTGCTGCTCATCGCGACCACGGTGCTCTCGTTCGGCACCGCGATGGGCGTCGCCGCGCTGCTGTTCAACCACGTGCTCGAGTTCCCGGGCGCCGACCCCTCGGTGCCGCTCTACGGGTTCGTCTTCCTCGTGGCCCTCGGCATCGACTACAACATCTTCCTCATGACCCGCGTGCGCGAGGAGTCGCTGCTCCACGGGACCCACGAGGGCGTGCAGCGCGGCCTCGCGGTGACCGGCGGCGTGATCACCTCGGCCGGCATCGTGCTCGCGGCGACGTTCGCGGCGCTCGCCGTGCTGCCGATCATGTTCCTCGCGCAGCTCGCGTTCATCGTCGCGTTCGGCGTGCTGCTCGACACGTTCATCGTCCGCTCGCTGCTCGTACCGGCGCTCGTGCACGACATCGGCCGCAAGGTGTGGTGGCCGTCGAAGCTCGCGCGCGGCAAGGAGTAGGCCGAGCGTCGACCCGCCGCGGCGCGCACGTCGAAGGCCGTATCGGACCGCCCCGCTCCGGGGCGCCGATACGGCCTTCGGCGCGTTCGGCCGGCTGCGGCGCCTACTGGCGCTTCACCAGCGAGAGCTCGAGCTCGAGGGTGATCTTGTCGCTGACGAGCAGACCGCCCGAGTCGAGCGGGGTGTTCCACGAGACGCCCCAGTCCTTGCGGTCGATGCGGCGCGAGCCCTCGACGCCGGCGCGCAGGGCGCCCATCGGGTCGCGCTCGACGCCGACGAACTCGAGCGGCAGCGAGATCTGCCGGGTGACGTCGCGGATCGTGAGATCGCCGGTGACGATGAAGTTGTCGTCCTCGATCTCGTCGATCGACGTCGACGCGAACGTGATCTCGGGGTAGCGCTCGACGTCGAAGAAGTCGGCGCTGCGCAGGTGGTTGTCGCGGTTGCCGTCGCGGGTGTCGATGCTCGCGGCGTCGACGCGCACGCGCACGGCCGAGTCCGGCATCGATTCGGGGTCGAGGTGCAGCTCGCCGCGCAGGCCGTTGAAGGCGCCGCGCACACGGGCCACCATCGCGTGCCGCGTCGAGAAACCGAGCCGCGAGTGCGACGGGTCGATGTCCCAGATGCCGGCGTATTCGGGTGCGAGTGCCATGAGTGCTTCCTTGCGGTCGGATAACTTGCATTCGGATACAAGCGTTCGGAGTCTATGCCCCCGCTCCGCGCAGATGCTCGCAGAACGACCGCTCCCGGCCGAAATCGCCCGACGGAGGGACCCGGGATCGCGCCGCGCTCAGCCGACGAGCACGAGCATTCCCCAGTAGACGGCGACGCCGCCGACGAGGCTGAGCAGCACGTTCCAGCGCCACAGGTGCAGCGCCGCGGTCGCCGCGATGCCGACGAGCGGCGGCGCCCACGCCCATCCCGCCCACTCGATGCCGCGCACCGAGTAGACGACGAGCACGGTCATCACGCCGATCGGCAGCAGCAGGCTGAGATCGCGCACGAGCGCGTTCTCGCGCAGCCACTTGCCGCCGAGGAACGGCGCGGCGCGCAGACCGAAGGTCACCGCCGCGGCGACGACGATGATGAGCAGCGAGTGCAGCGGGTCCATCAGATCGGCGCCCCCCGGCTGCCGCGCCCGCGCCGGCGCAGCCAGACGACCGCGAGCGCGAGCAGCGCGTAGACGACCAGCGCGAGCAGGAGCATCGCCTCGGGCGCGACGAGCGCCATCGCGACGCCGATGACGAGCGCCGCGGCGAACAGCCCGAACTCGCGGTTGCGCTTCAGCGCCTCGAGCGCGAGCACGACGAACAGCGCCGTCATCGCGAAGCCCATGAACTCGAGGTCGAAGGGGATCGCCGTCGCCGCGAGCGCCCCGAGCGCCGTCGAGGCGACCCAGTAGAAGTGGTGCGAGACGGCGACCGCGAGCATCCGCGGGCCGGTGAGCGCGTCGCGCTCCTGCGCGCCGAGCACCGCGTAGGCCTCGTCGGTGAGCGCGTGGATCGCGTAGCCGCGCAGCAGCGGGTTGCGGATGCGCTCGAGCGGCACCGACAGCCCGTAGAACACGTGCCGGGCGTTGACGAGCAGCGCCGTGGTCGCGACGGTGCCGAGCGGCGTGGCGGCGACGAGCATCCCCGCCGCGAGGAACTCCATCGACCCGGCGAACACGATGAGCGCGGTGATCGGCGCCCACCACCAGTCGAGGCCGAGCGCCACCGCGTACATGCCGAACGAGACGCCGAGCGGGAAGAACGCGAAGAAGACGGGCACGGCGTCGCGCAGGCCGAGCCGGAACTCGGGCCACCAGGGCGCGCGACGGGGGTGCATGGCCGCCATTGTGCCCCCGACCGCGCGATTCCGGCGAATCGGGCGCGGGGATGCGCGGGCGCACCCGGGGTGCGCTGGGGCAGAAGTGAACCTCTGTGACTCGAACACAAGATGTTGGGGATTGCGACGACACGCGACACAAGATGCAGTGGATTGTCGGAGGCCGGTCGTAGCCTGTCACCGGCGCCGATGCACGGCCCTCGACCGGCCGGCCCGCGCCCGCCGAGGCTTTCGCCCCGACGACGCCGAACGATGGAGCGTCAGGTGCCCTCCCCCAGCGCGGCCGCGGCCGCATCCGCATCCACCCCCGCCCGCCAGCGCCCGCGAATCGACGCGGTGCGCTCGATCACCGAGTACCTCGAGCGCGCCGACTGGCGCGTCAACGCGAACGCGAACCAGGGCTACTCGCTCGGCGGGCTGATGCTCAACACCTCGGGCAAGGTCGTCGCGAACTACTGGCTCGACGAGGTGTACGACGCCGGCGCCGCCCGCGCGCACCGCGAGGGCGACCTCCACATCCACGACCTCGACATGTTCGCCGGCTACTGCGCCGGCTGGTCGCTGAAGGACCTGCTCCAGCAGGGCCTCGGCGGCGTGCCCGGCGCGATCCGCTCGAACCCGCCGAAGCACTTCTCGTCGGCGGCCGGGCAGATCGTGAACTTCCTCGGCACGCTGCAGAACGAGTGGGCCGGCGCGCAGGCGTTCTCGTCGTTCGACACCTACATGGCGCCGTACGTGCGGCTCGACGGGCTCGACGACGAGCAGCTCCACCAGGCGATGCAGGAGTTCGTATTCAACCTCAACGTGCCGAGCCGCTGGGGCACGCAGACGCCGTTCACGAACCTCACCTTCGACTGGACCTGCCCCGACGACCTCGTCGACGAGCACCCCCTGATCGGGGACGAGGTCTGCGACTTCGCCTACGGCGACCTCCAGCCGGAGATGGACCTCGTCAACCGGGCCTTCATCGAGGTGATGAGCGGGGGCGACGCGGACGGA
>JAAYAS010000074.1 GCA_012719255.1 Microbacteriaceae bacterium
AGCGCGGCACGGCGAGGGCGCCGTCGGAGACGAACTCGGGCGAGTACCCCTCGGCCTCGAGCACGATGCCGATCATCTCGGCCAGCGGCGTGTCGTCGTCGACGACGAGAATGCGTTCGGTCATTCGTCCCTCCCGGTCCCCTCTCCGCGCGACGCGCGCGCACGTCCAGACAGGGTACCGCCCCGCACCTGCTCGGCCGCACGCAAGCGGGCTGTGCGAGCATGTCCGGGTGACTTCTCCGTACACTCCCGACGACCGCGGCCCCGGCGTGCCGGAGCAGTACGGCGCGCCCGGGTACGGGCGGCCCCAGTACGGCGACCAGCAGTACGGCGGCCAGCAGTACGGCGACCAGCAGTACGGCCGGCCCCAGTACGAGCAGCCGCAGTACGAGCAGCCCCAGTACGGCGCCGGCCCGAACCCGTACGGCGCCGCATCCTGGGACACCGGCGAGGCGGCCCCGCCGTCGCCGGCCGGCTGGACGCCCGCGCCGCGGCAGGGGCTCTTCCCGCTGCGCCCGCTGAACTTCGGCGAGATCTTCGGCACCTCGTTCAAGCTGCTGCGCACGAACCCCGGCGTGTCGATCGGCTCGTCGGCGATCATCTCGGCGGTGTCGACGGCGATCTCGGTCGCCGTGCCCGTGGGCGTGCTCGCCTGGGGCGTGCAGCGCAGCTCGATGGCGACCGGCGCCGACGCGCAGGAAATCATGACCGCGACGCCCTTCTGGGTGCTGCTCGCGATGGTGCCGGTGATGCTGCTGAACTTCCTCGCCTCCGGCCTGATGCAGGCGATCATCGTGCAGGTGGTCGCCGCCGCCGCGACCGGCGAGCGGGTGCGCTTCAAGCAGGCGTGGGCGCGCGCCTGGCGGCGGCTGCTGCCGCTGCTCGGCTACTACGCGCTCATCGGCGTCGGCGCGCTGCTCGCCATGCTCCCCTTCTTCGGGCTCGTCGTCGGCGTCATCGCGGCGGCCGATGCCGGCAACGGCGGGCTCGTGGCGCTGCTCGGCGTCCTCGCCGTCATCGTCTCGATCGGCTTCGTCGTGCTCGTCGTGTGGCTGTCGACGAAGCTCCTGCTCGCGCCGTCGGCGATCGTGCTCGAGCGGCTCGGCGCGGTCGCCGGGATGCGGCGCTCGTGGCGGCTCGTGAAGGGCTACTTCTGGCGCACGCTCGGCATCTCGCTGCTGCTGCAGGTGATCGTCGGCACCGTCGGCCAGCTCGTCTCGGGCATCGGCGGCTTCGTGCTCGGCATCATCGGCGGCATCCTCGCGCCGAGCGGCGCGGTCGCCGAGGGCCAGGAGTGGGCGGTCATCGGCGTGATCGGGCTCGTCACGCTGATCTCGGCCGCGCTCGGCGTGATCGTCGGCGTCCTCACCGTGGTGCTCATCGCCGGCAACGCGACGATCATGTACGCCGACCTGCGGATGCGCAAGGAGGGCCTGAACATCCACCTGCAGCAGGTCGTCGACGACCGCGCCGAGGGCCGCGAGCCCGAGGGCGACCCGTGGACGGCCCCCGATCTCGGCCCGACGACGCCGACCCCCGGCGAGCCCTGGGCGCAGCCGCAGGCGCAGCCCGGCCCGTACCCGCAGGCCGGCCAGTACCCGCAGGCCGGCCAGCCCCCGCAGCCCGGCGCAGCCCCGCAGGCCGGCGCCGCCCCGCAGGCCCAGTCGGACCCGTCCGCGCAAGCGCGGCCGGACCAGCAGCCGCCGTACCCGCCGTACCCGCCCGCTTGAGCCCGATGCATCCCGCCGACGCGCCCCCGCTGCAGCCCGACGAGCCGACGGGCCGCGAGTGGGTGCTCGAGGAGCTCGGCCGCAACGAGTACCTGCAGGCCCGCCCGAACCCGATCGACGAGTTCTTCAACGACGTCTGGCGGTGGCTGCTCTCGCTGCTCGACTCGACGCCCGACGGCGTCGCCGGCGTGAACCCGATCCTGCTGCTCGTCGCCGCGCTCATCGTCGCCGGCGTCATCGCGCTCGTCGTGCTCGGACGGCCGCGCGCGATCGCTCGCCGCGCCGACGCCCCCGGCTCGGTGTTCCTCGACGACGACGACCGCAGCGCCGCCGAGCTGCGCGCCGCGGCCGACGCCGCCGCGGCCGCCGGCGACTGGGCGCTCGCGATCACCGAGCGCTTCCGCGCGATCAGCCGCGCCCTCGGCGACCGCACGCTCATCGTGCTGCAGCCCGGCACCACGGCGCAGGGCGTCGCGCTCGCCGCCGAGCGGCCCTTCCCCGCCGAGCGCGCGGCGCTGCACCGCGCCGCCGACGCCTTCGACGCGGTCCGCTACCTCGGCGGCCGGGGCGCGCGCGACGACGCCGAGCACCTCCGCGAGCTGGATGCGCGGCTCGAGCGGACGCGCCCCGCCCGCCCCGAGCCGGCGACGGCGGGAGCGGCGCGGTGACCGCGGCGCAGCGGGCCGCCCCCGCGCCGCCGACCGGCGGCGTCGCGCAGGCCGAGTCGCGCACCCCCACCGGCCGGCAGTGGTGGCGGCGGCGCCGCGGCTGGGTGATCACCGCCGCGCTCGTAGTCGTCGTCGCCGTCGGCGTCGTGCTCGCGAGCGGCGGTGCGCAGGCCGCCCGGCCCGCGCTCGACCCGACCTCGCCCGCCCCCGCCGGTGCGCTCGCGATCAACCGCGTGCTCGCCGACCGCGGCGTCGACGCGGCGCTCGCCGACTCGCTCGACGGGCTCGAGGCCGAGGTCGACGAGCGCACGACCGTGCTCGTGCACGACCGCGGCTCGGTGCTCGAGCCCTGGCAGTGGGATCGGCTGCGGCTGCTGCCGATCGAGCGGCTCGTGATCATCCCGAGCGGAATCGGCTCGCGCGAGGCGTTCGCCGACGTCGCCGAGATCGAGGGCTCGACGATGGTCGACGACGACGCCGCCCCGCTCGCCGCGGGCGCGGCCTGCCCCGAGCCGCTCGCCGGCCTCGCGCCGACGATCACCGACCTCGGCGGCGCCGAGTGGCGGCCCGTCGACGGGGCCGCCGGCTGCTGGCAGGTGCGCGACGGCTACCGCGTCGTCATCGGCGAGCGCGACGGCGTCGAGGTCGTCGTGCTCGGCGCCCCCGAGATCCTCTCGAACGAGCTGCTCCCCGCCGACGCGAACGCCGCCGCGGCGATCAACCTCCTCGGGGCGAGCGAGCGCTTCGTCTGGTACGCGCCCGGCCCCGACGACATCGCTGCGCCGACCGGCCCGAGCTACGGCTCGTTCATCCCGCAGTGGCTGCTGCCGGGCACGCTGCTCGTCGGCGTCGCCGGCCTCGCCGCCCTCTTCTGGCGCGGCCGCCGCTTCGGCCCGCTCGTCGCCGAGCGGCTGCCGGTCGCGGTGCCCGCGAGCGAGACGCTCGAGGGCCGCGCCCGCCTCTACGACCACGCCGGCGCGCGCCTGCGCGCCCTCGACTCGGTGCGCATCGGCACCGTCACCCGCCTCGCGCGGCTGCTCGGCCTCGGCCGCGACGCCCGCGTCGAGGCGGTCGCCGAGGCCGCCGCCGCCGTCGCCCGCGTGCCCCGCGAGCACGCCCACCGGGTGCTCGTCGGCGCCGCGCCCGCCGACGACACCGAGCTCGTCGACCTCGCGAACGCCTGCGCCGAGCTCGAGCGGCGCGTGCGCGCCGCGACCGGCAGGACCGAACCGACCGCCCGCTCCCACAGGAGGGACCCCGAATGACCGACGACATCCGCAGCCAGCTCGCGCAGGTGCGCACCGAGGTCGGCAAGGCCGTCGTCGGGCAGGAGGAGGCCGTCGAGGGCCTCGTCATCGCGCTGCTCTCGGGCGGCCACGTGCTGCTCGAAGGCGTGCCCGGCACCGCGAAGACCCTGCTCGTGCGCACCCTGAGCCACGCCCTCGACCTCGACACGAAGCGCGTGCAGTTCACCCCCGACCTCATGCC
>JAAYAS010000075.1 GCA_012719255.1 Microbacteriaceae bacterium
CCGTCGGGCTGGTAGGCGAAGTCGCCGACGCCCATGATCCACGCCTCGTGGCCGAGCTGGGTGGCGGCCATAGCGAGCCGCACGGTCGTGTAGACCGCCTGCTCGGTGCTGACGTCGTTGACGACGAAGCCGATCTTCATGAGTGGGTTCCTTCCGGATGGGTCGCAGCGGCGGGCGAGGGGTCGGGATGCGCCCGGTCGGCCACGAGGGTCGGCAGGCGGTGGATGCGCGCCGCGGCGCGCTCGAGCCGCTCGGCGGCGGCCGCGGGGGCGAGGTAGTGGGGGAGCAGCAGCGGCGGCAGCAGCGCGCCGCGGTCGACGAGCCGCTCGATGAGCGGCAGGTCGTCGAGCGAGAACTTGCCGAGCCAGCAGTGCTCGAGCGAGCCGCCGTCGGCGACGTGCTGGAGGAGGGCGAGGAAGCCGCGGAGGTAGACGGCGTCCTTCGTGTAGCCGCCGGAGCGGTGCACGCGCATCGTCGTCGTGTAGGCGGCGCCGCGGGGCAGGCCGCGGCGCACGAGCTCGGCGTGGGTCTCGCCGAAGCCGGCGCCGTCGAGCATCGAGCGCACCGCGATGACGCGGCTCGCGAGCTGCCGGAGGCGGCCGGCGGTGAGCTCGCCGCAGAGCAGCTCGGCGAGCACGCCGAGCCCCTCCTGCGTCTCGTCGTAGCCGGCGAGGCCGCTGCCGAGCAGCCGCAGCGGCTGCGCGGTGCCGTTCGCGCGGGTGACGAGGTGGGTGCCCACCTCGTGGTGCACGAGCGCCATGGCGCGCGAGCGCTCGACGGTCGCGCTCGGCGAGATGAGCAGCGTGTCGCCCTCGACGACGACGCCGGCGATGCCGTCGCGGATCTCGGCGTGCATCTCGACGTCGGGCGCCTCATCGGTGTACGCCTCGATCTCGGCGTCGGCGAGCGCGAGGAACTCCTCGGCGTCGAGCCGCTCGCCCTTCGCCGACGAGGGCGGCAGCTCCTCGAGGATGCGCTCGGAGGTGGCGACGAGCTCGTCGCCGATCGGGCCGTGGAGCTCGACGCTGAGCTGCCGGAACGCGCCGGTGCCGCGGGCGGCGAGCATCTCGGCCTGCAGCACGAGCTCGCGACGCTTCGCGCGCACGAGGGCGGCGACGTCCTCGTCGTCGACGGCGTCGACGTCGACCATCGCGAGCTGCGCGAGGAGCACCTGCGGATGCACCTCGAGCGGGCGGTACTCGAACTCGGGCTCGCGGCCGGAGGCGAGGAACGCCATCCGCTCGTCGACGGTGTTCGCGGGCGTGATGCCGAGCAGGAACCGCACGCTCGCGGCGAGGGCGGCGAGCGTGTGGTCGACGGCGAGGTCGACCGGGGCGAGCCCGGTGCGGACGGCGGCGGCCCGCATCAGCCCGTGCCGCCGTCGACCGCGTCGAGCGCGGCGAGCACCGGCGCGACGGTGCCGGCGAGCGCCTCCGCGAGCCGATCGGCCTTCGCCTCGTCGAGCTCGCCGCTCCACTCGTCCATGAAGGTCTTCTTGAACTCGATCGCGAGCACGCAGCCGGTGCCGGGGTAGCGCTCGTGCACCCAGGCGGCGACGTTCGCGCCGCGGAAGCGCACGTTCTCGCGCACGTCGATCGGCGCGGCGAGGCCGGGGGCGTCGCGGAGCGACTCGACGAAGGCGTCGACGACCGGCGCGAAGCGGGCGCGGTCGAGCGAGCCGGTGCCGAGGTTCACCTCGGGGTTCTCGACCGCGGGCTGCGGGTCGGCGTCGGCGCGGTCGCGGCGGTGGTTGTAGCTGTGCACGTCGTAGACGACGAACGGGCCGCGCTCGGCGAGCGCGTCGAGCCGCTCGGCGAGCTCGGCGTAGAACGCGTCGTACACCTCGAGGCTGCGCTCGACCTCCTCGTCGGCGAGCTCCCCGGTGGTCCACATCTCGAGGCCCCAGCAGTCGTCGGGGGAGCGGTAGACGGCGCCGTCGCGCGGCCGGTTGAGGTCGACCTCGAAGCGCGAGCGGTGCGACACGGCGAGCGCCGGCAGCCGGGCCGCGAGGCGATCGGTGAACGGATCCTCCTCGCGGAAGCGGTCGTCGTCGGGCAGCTTGGCGAGCGGCCGCAGCGAGGCGCGCAGGTCGTTGCCGGCGTGGACGGCGGTGGCCACGAGGCGCGAGCTCCAGTCGCCGTCGAAGGTGTACGGTGCGGGGTCGGTCGTTCGGGTCGACATGCATCGATCGTCGCGGTGCCAACCGTGGGAATGCTGATCGACCGCCGTCGTTGGGCGACGGCGGTCGATCGGGAGCGCCGCGCGGGCGCCGGGTGCGAGCGGCTCAGCAGCCGAAGGTGAGCTCGAACTCGTAGGGGTGCGGGCGGGCCGCGAGCGGCGCGACGTCGGTGTCGATCTTCAGGTCGATCCAGGTGCGGATGAGGTCCTCGGTGAACACGTCACCCTCGGTGAGG
>JAAYAS010000007.1 GCA_012719255.1 Microbacteriaceae bacterium
AGCGTCCGCTGCGCCTCGAGGCCGTCGAGCGCGCCGACGAGGCCGATGCCCACCGCCGACGACACCATCGGCGGCACGATCGGCATGAGCCAGCCGGCGAACGCCGCATCCGCCCCGTGCTCGTGCCGCACGAACAGCAGCACCGGCACGAGCACCGCGCTCGCGAGCCCGATCGCCGTGCCCATCACCGAGGTGAACCAGTTCGGCGCGAAGCGCTTCAGGGCGTCGGCGGGCCGGTCGAGCGCGCGCAGCAGCGGGCGGCGGGATGCGCGCGGGCGGGCGCGGGCGGGGAGTCGGGAGCGGGCATACCGGTCATGGTGGCCCGCATCCCCGCCTCGCGCCAATCGGCCGCCCGGCGGGGCCGCGCGCGAAACGGTAGAATCGACCCCTATGGCCATGTTCGGGAACCTCTCTGACCGTCTCGTCGATGCGCTCGCCAACCTCCGGCAGAAGGGCAGGCTGACGCCCGCCGACGTCGACGGCACCGTGCGCGAGATCCGCCGCGCCCTCCTCGAGGCCGACGTCGCCCTGCCGGTGGTGAAGGAGTTCGTCGCGCACGTGCGCGAGCGCGCCCTCGGCGACGACGTGAACAAGGCGCTCAACCCGGCCCAGCAGGTCGTGCAGATCGTCAACGACGAGCTCATCCGCATCCTCGGCGGCGACGAGGCCCGTCAGCTCCACTTCGCGAAGCAGCCGCCGACGGTGATCATGCTCGTCGGCCTGCAGGGCGCCGGCAAGACGACCCTCGCGGGCAAGCTCGCGAAGTGGTTCGTCGGCCAGAAGCACTCGCCGATGCTCGTCGCGGCCGACCTGCAGCGTCCGAACGCGGTGACCCAGCTGCGCATCGTCGGCGACCAGGCCGGCGTGCCGGTGTTCTCGCCCGAGCCCGGCAACGGCGTCGGCGATCCGGTGCGCGTCGCCCGCGAGTCGATGCGCATCGCGCGCGACAAGCAGCACGACATCGTCATCGTCGACACCGCGGGCCGCCTCGGCGTCGACGAGGTGCTCATGCAGCAGGCCGCCGACATCAAGGCCGCGGTGAACCCCGACGAGGTGCTCTTCGTCATCGACTCGATGATCGGTCAGGACGCCGTCGCCACCGCGAAGGCGTTCCACGACGGCGTCGGCTTCACCGGGGCGGTGCTCACGAAGCTCGACGGCGACACCCGCGGCGGCGCGGCGCTGTCGGTCGCGCAGACCACCGGCCGGCCGATCCTGTTCGCGTCGACCGGCGAGAAGCTCGACGACTTCGAGCGCTTCCACCCCGACCGGATGGCCTCGCGCATCCTCAACATGGGCGACGTGCTCTCGCTCATCGAGCAGGCGCAGAAGGCGTTCGACGAGGAGGAGGCCCGCAAGGCCGCCGAGAAGATCGCGAAGGACCAGTTCACCCTCGACGACTTCCTCGTGCAGATGCAGCAGCTGCGCAAGGCCGGCAACTTCAAGAAGATGATCGGCATGCTCCCGGGCGTCACCCGCGAGATGAAGGCGCAGCTCGACGACTTCGACGAGGGCTCGATGGTGCGCATCGAGGCGATCATCCAGTCGATGACGCCGCTCGAGCGCGAGCAGCCGAAGGTGCTCAACGGCTCGCGGCGCGCCCGCATCGCGCGCGGTTCGGGCACGACGGTGACCGAGGTGAACGATCTCGTGAAGCGCTTCGAGCAGTCGGCGAAGATGATGCGCACGATGGCGCGCGGCGCGATGCCGGGCGTTCCCGGCATGGGCCCGATGGGCGGCGGCGCGCCGGCCCGCGGCGGCAAGAAGAAGGCCGCGAAGGGCAAGGGCAAGAAGTTCTCGGGCAACCCCGCGAAGCGGGCGGCCGAGCCGGTGCAGGAGCAGCGGCCCGCCGGCGCCGCGTTCGGCGCCGGCGCGTTCGGCGGCGGCGCGGGCGGCCAGGGCCAGCCCACGCCGGAGGAGCTCGAGAAGCTCCAGCAGTTCCTGCGCAAGTAGCGAGGCGGCGGGTCTCGTGGACTCTCCCGGGAGAGTCGGCGGCGCCCGGTCGACTCCCCCGGGAGAGTCGGCGGCGCTCCCGGCAGAGTCGGTGGATGCGGCCTGAGACGGGCGGATCCCCCGGATCGACGGCGTGTCGCTGGCGAATCCGCCTGCTGCCGTCACCCGCGTCGACCGCCCCGGGAGAGTCGCCGACCCTCCCGGGAGAGTCGACGGCATCCGCCCGACCCTCCCGGGGGAGTCCAGGGTCCCGACCTTCCCGGGAGAGCCGGACGGAGGCGCCGGGAGGGTCGGCGGCGCTGCGCCGGGAGGGGGCCGAGGGTGCGCGGCGCCCTCAGCCCTCGCCGTGCTCGGCGAGCCAGGCGTCGTAGAGGTCGGGGCGCACGCGGCGGGTGCGCTCGAGCTGCTGCTCGCGGCGCCACTCGGCGACCTTCGCGTGGTGGCCCGACAGCAGCACCGGCGGCACCTCGCGGTCGCGCCATCGGGCCGGCTTCGTGTAGCTCGGGTACTCGAGCAGGCCCTGCTCGTGCGACTCCTCGACGAGCGACTCGGGGTTGCCGACGACGCCCGGCACGAGCCGGCCGAACGCCTCGATCATCGCCATCACGGCGACCTCGCCGCCGTTGAGCACGTAGTCGCCGAGCGAGACGAGCTCGACCCGCGCGCGCTCGGCGGCCCAGTCGAACACGCGCTGGTCGATGCCCTCGTAGCGCCCGCATCCGAACACGATGTGCGGCTCGCGCGCGAAGCGCCGGGCCGTCGCCTGCGTGAACACCTCGCCGGCGGGGGAGGGGAACACGATGAGCGGGGGATCGCCGCCGCCCTCCGCAGCGGCCGCCTCGTCGAGGATCGCGTCGAGGGTCTCGCCCCACGGCTCGGGCTTCATCACCATGCCGGCGCCGCCGCCGTACGGGGTGTCGTCGACGGTTCGGTGGCGGTCGTGGGTCGCGTCGCGCAGGTCGTGCACGTGCAGGTCGAACAGTCCCTGCGCCCGGGCCTTGCCGAGCAGCGAGATGTCGAGCACGTCGAAGAACGACGGGAAGATCGTGACGATGTCGACGCGCACGGTCAGGCCTCCTGGACGGGGTCGGCGGCGGGCGGGATGCGGTCGGCGCCGGTCGCGGGCTCGGGGATGCGGTGCTCGCCGGCGGCGGGATCGGCCGGGGCCGGTGCGGCACGGTCGGCCGCGGGCGCCGAGGCGGTCGTCGCGTCCCGGAGCCGACGATCGCGAACCGCGGGATCGGTCGCGCTCCCGGGCCGGGCCGCACCGGCGCCCGGGCGCGCGCCGGGGTCGACGACGACGGGCGCGACGCCGGTGGGGTGCACGGCGTTCGCGGCGGTCGGCGGTCCGAGCGGGTCGGCGTCGTGGGCGACGTCGCCGGTGCCCTGCACGCCGGCGACGAGGTGGTAGACGAGCCCGGCGATCGGCCCGAGCACGAGCGCGAGCTCGACGGCGGCGACCGGCTGCGGCACGACGACGAGCACGAGCGCGGCGACGAGCGCGGCGAGCCACCAGCCGATGACGTAGTGGCGGTGGCGGTCGCGGGCGAGCGTGGCGGTGCCGGTGACGTAGAGCGCGGCGGTGAGCGCGCCGCCGAGCGTGAGCACCGCGAGCACCTCGCCCGAGAGCGTGAAGCCCTCGCCCATGAACTCGATCACCGGCGTGCCGAGCACCCAGGCGAAGAAGGCGAGCACGAGGCCGACGAGGGCGATGCCGGCGAAGGGCACGATGAGGGCGCGCCGGCCGCGGTCGAGCCGCGCGGCCGAGTAGACGACGAGCGCGTTCTGGAACGACGCCATCGGCGTCAGCGTGACCGCGCGCACGAGCAGCACCCCGATGAGGAGGTTCGAGAGCACGAGCGGCTCGATGCCGGGCCGCACGAGCGCGAGCAGCACCGGGAAGCCGACGACGAAGAGCGTCGGGGCGGAGGCGACCGCCGAGGCGCTGAAGCCGCGGCGCACGAAGTCGTCGTTCGGCACGTCGGTGCGGCGGTGGAGCATCTCGCGGCCGACGGGCGTGCCGAGGAGGATGATCGGGGTGATGACGAGCCCCGCGGCGGCGGCGAGGATGAAGCCGAGCAGCGGCGCCCCGCTCGCCGCGGCGATCGCGGCGGCGACGATGCGCAGCAGCGCCTCGGCGGCGATGAGCGCGCCGTAGCCGCGCCAGCGGCCGGTGCCCGAGAGCATCCCGGCGACCGCGCCCTGCACCGACAGCAGCACGATCGACACGGCGATCAGCGCGGTGCCGACGAGCCAGTGCTCGGCGGGCAGCAGCAGCGGCCCCCACAGCGGCGAGGCGAGCACCGACAGGCCGGCGACGAGCAGGCCCATGCCGGTGGCGACGCGGATGGGGAGGGCGCCGGGCAGCACGGATGCGGCGGCGACGCGGTGCGAGCCGCGCGGCAGCAGCCGGCGGCGCTGGTCGGCGGCGAGCTCCTCGCGGCTGACGAGCTCGATGACGCTGGTGCCGGTCGGCCCCTCAGAGACGACGATCTCGTCGGCGTCGTCGATGCCGTTGTCGTTCTCGTCGACGATCGGCCGGTCGGTGTCGCGGGCGAGCTTCGCGCGCACGCCGCGGGCGGTCTCCTGCATGAGGCCGCCGATGGTGCCGGCGATGGTGAAGAACAGCGCCCAGACGATGAAGAACGCCGCGAAGCGCTCGGCGCCGAGCGCGCGGGAGGCGAGCAGGATGACGACGTAGCCGGCGATGCCCGCGAGCACCGAGGAGGTACCGACCCAGCGCATCCGGCTACTCCCGATCGTCGAGTTCGTCGGCGTCGGCGGCGGGATCGGGCTCGTCGGCGTCCTCGAAGAGGCCGCCCGGCGGGGTGATGGTGACGGTGCCGGCGGCGAGGTCGACCTCGGGCACGAGGTCCTTCACGAAGGGGAGCATGACCTCGTCGTCGCCGGTCGAGACGACGAGCAGGTCCTGCGCGGGGAGGTGGTCGACGCGGGCGACCTCGCCGACCCTCGCGCCGTCGCGGACGACGGCGAGGCCGACGAGCTGGTGGTCGTACCAGGTGTCGGGGTCGAGCTCCTCGGCGTCGTCCTGGTCGACCCAGAGGATGGCGCGCACGAGCGACTCGGCGGCGGTGCGGTCGACGACGTCCTCGAAGAACGCGACCGGCACGTCGTTGAACCAGCGCAGCTCGCGCAGCACGACGCTGCGGCCGTGCCAGGGGGAGGTGCTCGGCACCTGCAGCGAGAACGAGGCGCCGGGCACGAAGCGGCGCTCGGGCTCGTCGGTGTAGAGCTCGAGCTTCAGGGCGCCCTTGAGCCCGTGGGCCTTGACGAGGCGGCCCACCCGCAACTGGGTGATGCCGCCGCGGCGCTTGCCGGCCAACTCAGTCGTCGGCCACGTCGACGCGGACGCGGCGGCCGTCGGCGAGCGCGGAGATCAGGGTGCGCAGCGCCTTCGCCGTGCGTCCCTGCCGACCGATGACGCGGCCGAGGTCCTCGTGGTGCACGTGCACCACGAGGACCTCGCCGCGATTCGAGTCGCGGGCGTCCACGCGGACATCGTCGGGTCGGTCGACGATGCCACGTACGAGGTGATCGAGCGCGGACGCGAGCATGACTACTCGGCCTCGGTCTCGGCCGGGGTCTCGGCGTCGGCCTCGGCGGCCGGCTCGTCGGCGGCGGGCTCGTCGGCCGACTCGGTCTCCGCGGCGGGGGCCGGGGTCTCGGTCTTCGGCTTGAGCACGGGCTTCTTCGCCGCGTCGGCGACGAACGCCTCCTTCTCGGCGGGCGCCTCGACGGTCGACTCGGTCGAGCCCTCGCCGGTGAACTTGCCCCAGTCGCCGGTGAGCTTGAGCAGGGCCTGAACCGCCTCGGTGGGCTGGGCGCCGACCGAGAGCCAGTACTGGGCGCGCTCCGAGTCGATCTCGATGAGCGAGGGGTTGAGGGTCGGCTTGTAGAGGCCGATCTCCTCGATGACGCGGCCATCGCGCTTGGTGCGCGAGTCGGCGACGACGACGCGGTAGTGCGGCACCCGGATCTTGCCGAGGCGCTTCAGACGGATCTTGACAGACACGTGTCTCCTGTAGGTGGTGTTGAGGCTTCAGAACGCACGGTCGAGGGCGTGGGGCACGCTCGGCCTGGGCTCGCTGACTGCCTGCGCGATGCGGAGAGAGGGTCGCCGACGCAGACTCAGCCATCCATTCTTGCAGATTTCCGGGCCGGATGCGGTCCGGACTTCTCGCGGTCCATCCTCGACGGTCCCCTCCCGCGCGCGACTCGAGGGCCTACGATGGCGCACATGGACTTCGCGGCCTCCCGGCGATCGACGCTGGGCATCGAGTGGGAACTCGCGCTCGTCGACCCCGCCAGCGGGCATCTCGTCGGCCGCGCGGCCGAGGTGATCGAGGCGGTCGGCGACCCGCGCGTCGCCGGCGAGTTCCTCACGAACACGATCGAGCTCATCACCGGCGTGCACGACGACGTCGGCGGCGCGACCGCCGAGCTGCGCGAGCTGCGCGCCCTCGTCTCGCGGGCCGCCGACCACCTCGGCGTCGGCGTCGTCGGTCTCGGCGCGCACCCCTACTCCGACTGGCAGCTGCAGACGGTCGTCCCCGACGAGCGCTACCTGCGGGTCGTCGAGCGCACCCGGCAGTGGGGCCGGCAGCTCGCGATCTGGGGCGTGCACGTGCACATCGGGCTCACCTCCTGCGAGCACGCGATCCCGGCGATGGCGGCGGTGCTCGCCGACTACCCGATGCTGCTCGCGATCTCGGCGGGCAGCCCATATTGGGAGGGCGAGGACACCGGCTACGCCTCGCACCGCTCGATGCTCTTCCAGCAGCTGCCGACCGGCGGCATCCCGCCCGAGTTCGACGACTGGGCCGGGCTGTCGCGCGAGGTCGACGCGATGCTCGCCGCCGGCGTCGTGCTCGACGAGCGCGAGCTGCGCTGGGACGTGCGCCCCTCGAGCCGCTTCGGCACCATCGAGGTGCGGGTGTTCGACTCGATGGCGACGGTCGCCGAGGTCGGCGCCGCCGCCGCGCTCACGCAGTGCATCGTCGAGGAGGCGGTGCGCGCCCTCGAGGCCGGCCGCGCCCCGCGGAGGCTGCCGGCGTGGGCGGTCGCCGAGAACAAGTTCCGCGCCGCGCGCTGGGGCTTCGACACGCAGTTCATCATCGACGACGCGGGCACGGTGATGCACGGTCGCGAGTGGCTCGCCCAGCGCATCGACGAGCTGCAGCCGATCGCCCGCGACCTCGACTGCGAGGCGAAGGTCGTCTCGGCGCTCTCGTTCGCGCAGGCGACCGGCGCCGACCGGCAGCGCGCCGCCCGTCGCAGCGGCGGCGGCAAGCAGGCGATCATCGACGCCCTCCGCGTCGACTTCCTGCGCTGAGCCGCACCGCGTGCCGGCCCGCGGGCGCCTGCGCTGAGGGCGAACGGCGGCCCGCACCGCCCCGATCTTCCAGCCGTGGTCGCTAGCGTGAGCGCATGACGACCATGATCGGCCGCCTCCTCACCTGGATGCGGGTGCCCGCGCCCTTCCTCGTCGCCATCTGGACGGTGGCGGCGTGGCTCGTGCTGCACCAATCGGCAGCCGGGTTCCTCTCGCTGTTCATCGTCGTGCCGGCCGCATTCATCCAGCTCGCCGTGCTCGGCTTCATGCTCTGGCTGCGCCCGAGCGTGCGCATCCGCCGGGTCTACCACCGCGAGGACGCGCTCTGGTACTTCGGCACCCTCGCCGCCTGGCTCGTGGGCGCGGTGCTGCCGTCGCCGTGGGGCGGCCTCGTGCAGATCGCCGCGTTCGTGCTCGGCATCGCCGCGATGGCCCGCATCGGCGCGATCACGCAGAGCGAGAACCTCGAGGTGATGCAGGCGCGCGCCGACCGCATCCGCGAGCACCTCGCCGACCAGGCCGCCGGGCCCGCCTGGGGCCCGCACGCCGGCAAGGTGATCACGGTGGAGACCGGCGACACCTGGGACGAGCACGTCGACGACCCGCGCCGCGGCGGCGAGGCCATCGAGGCCGAGATCGTCGACGAGCCCGACGACCGCCGCGACGACGAGGCCGGCGAGGAGTGGACCGCGCGCCCGCGCGGCGAGCACTGACCCGCCGCCGGCGACCGGCCGAGCGGGAGGGCCGGCGCGTCCCGCGCATCCCCTTGCCCTTGCCGCCGGGGCGCCGCCTGTGGCAGGATTGAACGCTGTGCCGCGGCTCGACTCTGCCACGGGGGACACTCATGCCGCGAACGCACGCCCTATCGACTTCTTTGTTGCGACCGACCCGTGGCGGCGCAGAGAGCGATCCACTGACATGGCCAACCTCATCGACCAGATCGACGCCGCTTCGCTGAAGGACGTCCCCGACTTCCGCCCCGGTGACACCGTCAAGGTGCACGTGAACATCGTCGAGGGCAACCGCTCGCGCATCCAGGTGTTCCAGGGCGTCGTGCTCGGCCGCCAGGGCGCCGGCGTCGGCGAGACCTTCACCGTCCGCAAGGTGAGCTTCCAGGTCGGCGTCGAGCGCGTGTTCCCCGTGCACTCGCCGAGCATCGACCGCATCGAGATCGTCACCCGCGGCGACGTGCGCCGCGCGAAGCTCTACTACCTCCGCGACCGCCACGGCAAGGCCGCGAAGATCAAGGAGAAGCGCGAGCACTAGAGCTCCGCTCCCCGCGCCCTCGGGCGCACCGGCTCGACGACCCCCGCGCGGATGCGCGGGGGTCGTCTCGCCGTCCGGATAGACTTCGGCAGACCCCGCGACGCGCGGGTCGTCCCATCCGCCCCGCCCCGCCCCAGGAGATCCACGCGTGCCCGACGACTACGAGCTGCCGGAGCTCGCCGCCGAGCACGACGCCGACCCCGATCCGCTCGGTCCCTGGCGGCACAGCTACGAACCGCGGCACCGGATGCGCGTCGACATCGGCCTCGACGCGAAGGGCAACGTCGTGCGCCGCGACACCGTCGGCCACTTCGTGCGCGACCTCGTCGTCATCGCGGTCATCGCGGTCGTCATCTCGGTGGTCGTGAAGACGTTCCTCCTGCGGCCGTTCTACATCCCCTCGGCGTCGATGCACCCGACCCTGCTCGAGGGCGACCGGGTGCTCGTGAACCTCCTCGTGCCCGCGCCGATCGAGCTGCAGCGCGGCGACGTCATCGTGTTCCAGGACCCGGGCGGCTGGCTGCCGACGCAGCCGAGCCCGCCGAAGCCGCTGCTGCAGGCGGTGCTCGACGGCGCGCTCGAGACCGTCGGCCTCAAGCCCGAGGACACCGACAACCACCTCATCAAGCGGGTGATCGGCCTGCCCGGCGACCGCATCGTCTGCTGCAACGCCTACGGCCAGCTCGTCATCAACGACGTCGCGATCCACGAGCCGTTCACGATCACGCCCGACAACCAGCCCGCCAGCGGCATGGAGTTCGACGTGACGGTGCCCGCCGACTCGGTGTGGGTGATGGGCGACCACCGCTACAACTCGGAGGACTCGCGCTACCACCAGGACCTGCCCACCGGCGGGTTCGTGCCCTACGACAACGTCGTCGGCCGCGCCTTCCTCATCAACTGGCCCTTCGACCGGCTGCAGTTCCTCGGCAACCACCCCGAGAGCTTCGCGACCGTGCCGAAGCGCGACGCGCCCTGATGGCCGGGGCGGGGTCGGCCGCGGCGGGGGCCCGGGTCGCGCCGACGCTCGAGCTCGAGCGCGAGCTGCTCGCGGGCGCGCCGATCGTCATCGGGCTCGACGAGGTCGGCCGCGGCGCGCTCGCCGGCCCGGTCGCCGTCGGCGCCTGCGCGATCGGCCCGGCGCAGCTCGAGGCGGGCCATCCCGAGGGGCTGCGCGACTCGAAGCTGCTCACGCCCCGGATGCGGGCCCGGCTCGCGCCGGCCTCGGCCGAGTGGGCGGCGGCCTCGGCGGTCGGCTGGGCGACGCCCGCCGAGATCGACGAGCACGGCATCGGCGCCTGCCTCGGCGCCGCGGCGGTGCGCGCCCTCGGCGACCTGTGGCGCGCCGGCATCGCCGTGGATGCGGCGCGCATCGTGCTCGACGGCGCGCACGACTGGCTCGCCCCGGCGCTGACGACGCCGCTCGGCGTGCTCGTGCGGCCGAAGGCCGACCGCGACTGCGCGGTCGTCGCCGCGGCCGCCGTCATTGCGAAGGAGGAGCGCGACGCCCGCATGCTCGCGCTCGCCGAGGCGCATCCCGAGTGGGCCCGCTACGGCTGGGCCGCGAACAAGGGCTACGGCTCGGCCGCGCACCGCGAGGCGCTGCGCGCCCACGGGCCGACCGAGCACCACCGCCGCACCTGGCTCGGCCGCATCCTGAGCACCGGTGCCCCGGCGCTCGCCGCGCGGGCCTAGACTGGGCTGCTATGAACGAGGATGCATTCGACGACTACGAGCGCGGGCTCGAACTGGCGCTGTTCCAGGAGTATCGCGACGTCGCGAAGCAGTTCAAGTACGTCGTCGAGACCGAGCGGCGCTTCTACCTCGCGAACGAGGTCGAGCTGAACCGCCGCGACGCGGCGAACGACTTCTACTTCGAGCTCGCCATGCGCGACGTGTGGGTGTGGGACATCTACCGCTCCGACCGCTTCGTGAAGCAGGTGCGCGTGCTCACCTTCAAGGACGTCAACGTCGAGGAGCTCAACCTCCACGACTTCGAGCTCCCGAAGGAGCTGTCGATCGACGACTGATCGGCCGAGCGCCGATCCGCGCGGTCAGGACCCCTGCGCCTGCTGCGCCGCCGCCCGGCGGAGGTTCTCCATGATCTCGAGCTGGTAGGGCGCGATGACCTCGCCCGAGATGCGGCAGTCGAGCAGCCAGGTGCCGGGCTCGTCGCCGGCGGCCCAGGCGGCCCACTCGTCGAGGTCGGCGAGGTCGCGCACGACGGTCGAGCGGGCGCCGACGCCGAGCGCGAGCTGCGCGAAGTCGACCTCGTCGATGCGCATCGGGCGCTCGTCGAGGCCCTGGGTGCCGTACTGCGTGGTCTCGGCGGTGTAGGCGGCGTCGTTGAACACGATGATCGTCGCGCGGTGCGCGGTGCGGACGATCGAGTCGAGGTCGGCGAGCGCCATCAGGCCGCCGCCGTCGCCGGTCGGCACCACGAGCATCCGGCCGGCCTCGGCCGCGGCGATCGCGGCGCCGGGGGCCGAGGCGAAGCCGAGCCCGATCGACTGGTACTTCGTGCCGACGAGCACCATCGTGTCGGTGTCGTCGAGGCGCAGGTGGGTGTTCGCCCAGCCGATGAAGTGGCCGCCGTCGCTGCACACGAGCCGGCGGGCGGGCAGCTTCGCGTCGAGCGCGGTCATCAGGCCGCGCGGGTCGAGCCGGCCGTCGGGCGCGTGCTCGGGGGCCTCGCCCCGGTCGAGCTGCGCGCCGGCGACCTCGGCGGGATCGACGCCGGGCCAGCGCTCGTCGGGCGCCGCATCGGCGAGCCGGGCCTCGACGAGCGCGCGCAGCTCGCGCACCGCGGGACCCGCGTCGCCGCGCACCGCCGTGCCGACCTGCGGCGCGGTCGGCGCCTCGAGGTCGAGCTGCGCGAGGTGCGCCTGGTCGAACAGCCGGCCGAAGCCGATCGTGAACTGGTTGAGGCCGGCGCCGACGGCGAGCACGAGGTCGGCCTCGCCGAGGTAGCCGGCGGTGCGCTCCGACGAGAAGCCGCCGCACACGCCGGCATCGAGCTCGCGACCCGCGAAGTAGCCGCGGGCGGGCGCCGTCGCGACGGTGATCGCGCCGAGCGCATCGGCGATCGCCGTGAGGTCGGCGCGGGCCTCGAACGCGCCGCAGCCGGCGAGCACGATCGGGCGGCGGGCGGCGACGAGCCGGTCGGCGAGCGCCTCGAGCTCGGCGGTGGCGGCCCGCTCGAACTCGGGGGCGTCGAGCTCGAGGGCGGGCTCGGGCTCGGCGGTCGGCGCCATCGGCAGGTCGTAGGGGAGCGCGAGCACGATCGGCCCGCGCTCGGCGTGGGCGCGGCGGACCGCCTCGAGCGCCTGCGCGCCGGGCCGCTCGGCGTCGACGACGATGGTCGGCGCGCCGCAGGCGGCGGCGATCGCGATCTGGTCGACGTCCCACGGGCGGCGTCCGCTCGACGGCTCGTCGCCGACGACGAGCACGAGCGGGGTGTGCGACATCGCGGCCTCGGTGAGCGCCGTGAGCGTGTTCGTGAACCCGGCGCCGTAGGTCGCGGTCGCGATCGCGAGCCGGCGGGTGGCGCGGTAGTGCGCGTCGGCCGAGGCGACGGTCGCCGCCTCGTGGCGCACCGCCGTGTAGCGGATCGGCGTGAGCCGCAGCATCGCATCGACGAGGTGGGCGTTGCCGTTGCCGAGCAGCCCGAACACCTCGGTGGCGTGGGCGCCGAGCACGGCGGCGAGTCGTTCGGCGACGGTGGTCATGTCGGGCTCCTCGGTTGCGCGTCGTTGCGGAAGAAGGATGCTCAGACTGTAACGCAGTTTTCGCGATGCGCCTAGCAGGATGCGAACAGGAATCGGTGCCCGGGTCGCGGAATGTCAGTCGCCGCGGCCGGCGTCGAGGGGCGGGCGGACGTCGTCGGGCGGGTCGTGCGCGCCCCGTCGGCCGACGGCCTCCGGCGCGGCGGGCGGGGTCCACCGCTGCAGCGACGCGGCCGCGCGGCCGACCGCCGCGGGCGGGGTCGCGCGCAGCAGCGCATCCCGGAGCCCCCGGGCGAGCGGATTCGACCACTGGCCGACGCGGCCCATGAGCCGCGAACGGCGGTGCAGCGCGACCGCTCGGGGCCGGCGCAGCGCGTCGTAGCGGGCGAGCGCCTCGTCGGGGGAGTGCGCGCGCAGGAGCGCCACGAGCGCACCGGCGTCCTCGATCGCGAGGCCCGCGCCCTGCCCGAGGTCCGGCGTCATCGCGTGCGCCGCGTCGCCGAGGAGCGCCGCGCGGCCGGCGGTGAAGCGGCGCGGCACCCGCCGCAGGTCGTGGATGTCGTGGCGGAGCACCGCATCCGGCGCGGTGGCCGCGATGAGCGCGCCGATCGGCGCGTGCCAGCCGGCGACGAGCCCGGCGGCCTCGGCGCGGTGGTCGCCCGGCGAGAAGCCGGCGGGCGCGGTCGCCGTCGCGAACCAGTAGACCCGGCCGTCGGGGAGCGGCACGAGGCCGAAGCGGGCGCCGGCGCCCCAGGTCTCGCCCGCCTCGCCGGCGAGGTCGAACGGTGCGGCGGTCACCCCGCGCCAGGCCGTGTACCCCGAGTAGCGCAGCCCCGGGTCGTCGCCGAGCGCGGCGCGGGCGCGGCTGCGGATGCCGTCGGCCGCGACCACGAGATCGTACTCGCGCGTCGGTCCGCCGGCGTCGGCCCGGGCGCCGGCGCCGCCGATCCGTCCGGCGGCCCCGGCGACTCGGGCCGCGGCGCCATCGATCGGGCCCGGTTCACCGGCGCCCCCGGCCCCGGCGCCATCGGTTCGGCCGGCATCACGGTCGACCCCGCCCCCTGAGCCGGTCGAAGGGCGGTCCGCCGAGCGCCCGACCCCCGCGATGCGCACCCGCCCGCGCCCCGCATCCTCGATCGTCGCCGTGACCCCGGTGCGCAGCGACCCGGGCGCGAGCGCGGCGAGCAGCGCCGAGTGCAGCTCGGCGCGGTGCACGCTCCGCAGCGTCGCCGTCGCGCTCGCGGGCGCGGTGGCGAGCCGGGCGCCGTCGGGCGCGCGGTGGCCGGCGCGCATCGTCGCGATGCTCGTGCTCGACACCGCCCGCACGCGATCGCCGATGCCGAGCACGTCGAGCGCCGCGAAGGCGTTGCCGAAGAGCGTGAGCCCCGAGCCGGTCGCCGCCGGCTCGGCCCGCTCCTCGAGCACCTCGACCTCGTGGCCGTCGCGCTGCAGCCCGGCCGCGACGGCGAGGCCGCCGATGCCGGCGCCGATCACCGCGATGCGCATGGCCGCTCCCGTCGTCGGTGTGGAAATCGGGTCATCCACATTCTGCCGTCCCCGTCGGGCGCAGCGCGGCACGCCTCGGGCATGGTGTGCGCGACCGCGGGGAGCCGCCCCGCCGCAGGAGGCCGACATGGACGACCGCATGACCACCGGGCGCCGGGGCGAGCAGCTCGCCGCCGAGCACCTCGCCGGGCTCGGCTGCGAGCTGCTCGAGCGCAACTGGCGCTGCCGCGACGGCGAGATCGATCTCGTCGTGCGCGACGGCCGCGACCTCGTCTGCGTCGAGGTGCGCACCCGCCGCTCGCTGCGGCGCGGGCACCCGCTCGAATCGCTCACCCCCGCGAAGGTGGCGCGGATGCGGCGGGTCGCGCGGCAGTGGCGGGCGGCGAACCCGGCGCTCGCCGGCCGGCTGCGGGTCGATGCGATCGCGATCGTGCTCGACGGCGGCGCGCCGCCCGAGCTCGTGCACCTGCGCGGGCTCGGCGACGAGGGGGCCGTCCGGTGAGCGGGCGCACCTCCCGCGCCTGGGCGGTCGCGCTCGAGGGGCTCGGCGGGCATCCGGTCGAGGTCGAGGCCCACGTCGCCTCGGGGCTCCCGCGGTTCGTGCTCATCGGGCTGCCCGACGCCTCGCTCGGCGAGGCCCGCGACCGCATCCGGGCCGCGCTGAACTCGACCGGGCAGCCGCTGCCGCTCGACCGGGTGACCGTCAACCTCTCGCCGGCGGCCATGCGAAAGCACGGATCCGGCTTCGATCTCGCGATCGCCGCGTCGATCCTCGCGGCCACCGGCGTCATCGACGCGGCCGGCCCCGCGCGCTGCGCCCACCTCGGCGAGCTCGCGCTCACCGGCGCGGTGCGGCCGGTCGCGGGGGTGCTCCCCGCGGTCGCTGCGGCGCGCGCCGCCGGCCTCGACACGGTGCTCGTGCCGGCGGCGAACGCCGCCGAGGCGGCGCTCGTCGAGGGGATGCGGGTGGTGCCGATCTCCTCGCTGCGGCAGCTCGCGCTCCACTACGGCGCCGACGCCGACCTGCTCGCCGACGAGCCCGACGACGCGCGCGTGCTCGAGCTCGGCGAGGCGCGCGCCGCGGCGCCGCACCGCGAGCTCGCCGACGCGGTCGGCATGGACTCCGCCGTGCGCGCGGCGGTCGTCGCCGCGGCCGGCCGGCACCACCTGCTGCTGCACGGCCCGCCCGGCAGCGGTAAGACGATGCTCGCCGAGCGGCTGCCGGGCATCCTGCCCGATCTCGACGTCGACACCGCGATCGAGGTCGCCGCGCTGCGCTCGCTGCGCGGCGAGCCGATCGGCGCGCTCGACCGGCGGCCGCCGTTCGAGGCGCCGCACCACACCGCCTCGGCGGTCGCGCTCATCGGCGGCGGCTCGGGCGAGATCCGCCCCGGCGCGATCTCGCTCGCCGCGCACGGCGTGCTGCTGCTCGACGAGGCGCCGGAGTTCCCGCGCCGGGTGCTCGACGCGCTGCGGCAGCCGCTCGAATCGGGCTCGATCACCGTGCACCGCGCCCGGCAGTCGGCGACCTTCCCGGCGAACGCGCAGCTCGTGCTCGGCGCGAACCCCTGCCCCTGCGGGTACGCCGGCGTCGTCGGCGCGGCCTGCACCTGCACGGCCCCGGTGCGCCGCGGCTACCTGCAGCGGCTCAGCGGACCGCTGCTCGACCGCATCGACCTGCAGGTGGGGGTGGAGCCGGTGACGCTCGCCGTCAGCCGCCTCATCGCCGACGGCGCGCAGGGCCCGACCTCGACCGCCGCGGCCGCCGCCGCGGTGATCGAGGCGCGCGAGCGGGCGCGGCGCCGGCTCGCCGGCACGCCGTGGATCACGAACTCGGAGGTCGACGGCGCCTGGTTGCGGCGCGGCGACCACCGGATCGCGCCCGGCGCGGCGACCGCGATCGACGGCGCGCTGCGCAACGGCACCCTCACGATGCGCGGCGCCACCCGCACGCTGCGCGTCGCCTGGACGCTCGCCGACCTCGACGGCGCCGACCGGCCCACCGCCGTCCACATCGGCGCCGCCCTCGTCTACCGCGACCGTCTCGTCGCCTGACCCGCCCGCATCCGACGACAGGAGCCGCCCATGACCGAGCCGCACCCCTCCCCGTACCCGGCCGCCTCTCCGGCGGCGCTCGCGGCGCTCGACGCGCTCGGCCTCGACGCCGCCGCGCTCGAGGCGCTGCTCGCCGCCGTGCGCGCCGACGGCGACCGGGCCCCGCTCGACGAGCTGCTCGGCCGGCTCGTGTGGTCGAGCGTCTGCGAACCCGGCGACCGGCACGCCGGCGCGGTGATCGCCGAGCTCGGCGCCGCGAGCGCGCTCGCGCTCGTCGCCGGCCGTGAGGCCGCCGTCGCCGCCGCGCTCGCGGGCACCCCCGCCTGGGCGGACGAGTTCGCCGACGGCGCCGAGTGGCGCACCGCGCTCGAGCGCTGGCGGCCGCGCCTCGACCTCGCCCGGGCGCTCGCGAACGGCCGCAACGCGGCGCGCATCGGCGCCCGGTTCGTGATTCCCGGCGATGCCGAGTGGCCGACGCAGCTCGACGACCTCGGCCGCCGCGCCCCGGTCGCGCTCTGGGTGCGGGGCCGGCCCGGCGCGCTCGTCGACTGCGCCCGCGCGGTGTCGATCGTCGGCGCCCGCGCCTGCACCGACTACGGCGCGCGGGTCGCCGCCGAGCTCTCGTGCGGGGCGATCGACGCCGGCCTCGTGGTCGTCTCGGGCGGCGCCTACGGCATCGACGCCGCCGCGCACCGGGCGGCCGTCGCGAGCGACGGGCCGACGGTGGCGGTGTTCGCCGGCGGCGTCGACCGCTGGTACCCGACGAGCAACGCGCCGCTGTTCGAGCGGATGCTCGAGCGCGGCGCGATCGTCTCGGAGATGCCGGTCGGCCAGGCGCCGGGGCGCTGGCGGTTCATCCACCGCAACCGGCTCATCGCCGCGCTCGGCCAGGCGACGGTGCTCGTCGAGGCCGGCGCCCGCTCGGGCGCGCTGCACACGGCCCGGGATGCGCTCGAGCTCGGCCGCGGCGTCGGCGCGGTGCCCGGGCCGGTCACCTCGGCGGCGTCGACCGGCTGCCACGAGCTCGTGCGCGGCGGGCTCGCCGAGCTCGTCACGACGCCCGAGCAGCTCGTGCAGCTGCACCTCGAGCACTGCGGCGACGCCGGCTGGACCGACGGCCCCGAGGTGGCGGTGCCGCTGTTCGCGATGCACGCCGAGCGGCGCTCGCCGCACGCGCAGCGCGTGCACGACTCGCTCGGCGCGCGCGCCTGGCGCGGCGTCGACGAGCTCGCGCTGCGCGCCGGGATGACCGAGCTCGAGGTGCGCGGCGCGCTCGCCGAGCTCGAGGTCACCGGCGGGGCGGTCGAGGCGAGCGGGCGGTGGCGGCGGGCCTGAGCGCCCCGCGGCGGCACCCCGCGCGCGTCCCGTAGGAGTCCCGCCCGCATCCCGACGGCTCCGTACGATGGCGGCATGAGCGAACTCGCGCGCGCCGTCGACGACTACCTGCGCGCGCTCGACCTCGAGCGCGGCCGGTCGGCCAACACCGTGCGGGCGATCCGCGGCGACCTCGAGCGCTTCACCGCGCACGCCGCCGACGCCGGCGTCGAGCACCCCGACGCGCTCGACCTCGAGCTGTTCCGCGACTGGCTCTGGGCCGAGACCGAGTCGGGCCTCGCCGCGTCGTCGATCGCCCGCCGGGCGTCGAGCGCGCGCGGCTTCACCGCCTGGCTGCGCACGAGCGGCCGCGGCCCCGACGCCGCCCGCCGGCTGCGCTCGCCGAAGCACGAGCGCAGCCTGCCTCGGCTCGTCACCGCCGAGGGCATGGACGAGATCTTCGCGGCGCTGCGCGAGCGCGCCGCCGGCGGCGACCCGATCGAGCTGCGCGACCTCGCGATCATCGAGCTGCTCTACGCCACCGGCATCCGCGTGTCGGAGCTGTGCGGCCTCGACCTCGACCGCCTCGACCTCGAGCGGCGCGTCGTGCGGGTGATCGGCAAGGGCGACGTCGAGCGGGTCGTGCCCTTCGGACGGCCGTGCGCGGATGCCCTGCTCGACTGGCTCGCGCGCGGACGCCGCGAGCTCGCGACGCCGGCCTCGGGCGAGGCGGTGTTCCTCGGCGCCCGCGGCGGTCGGCTCGGGCCGCGCGCCGTCTACGAGCTCTCGCGCCGCGAGCTCGGCCGGCGGCCCGGCTCCGGTCCCGCCGGCCCGCACGCCTTCCGCCACACCGCCGCGACGCACCTCCTCGACGGCGGCGCCGATCTGCGCGGCGTGCAGGAGCTGCTCGGCCACGCCGATCTCGGCACGACGCAGATCTACACGCACGTGTCGGCCGAGCGGCTGCGCGAGACCTACCGGCGGGCGCACCCCCGCGCCTGAGCGCGCCGCGCCGCCGGCCGCCGCCGCTCGGAGGAGCGACGGCGGCCGGCGGCGGTGCGACGGAAGCGGGGCGACTACCAGCTCGTATCGGCGCGGTCGCGCTGATGCGTGCGGGCGAGGCTCCAGCCGCCGACGCCGATCAGGGCGATCGCGAGCCCGAGCGGCACGAGCAGCGAGACCGGGTCGAAGAGGGTGCCGGTGGCGGCGAGCTCGTCGGCGGCGGGCGGCGCGGTCGCCGGTGCCGGTGCCGCCGGCGGTTCGGATGCGGCCGGGACGGTGGTGGGCGGTGCGGACGCCGTCGGGGCGGGTTTCGCGGGCCGGGTCGGCTCGGGCTCCGGCGTCGCCTCCGGTTCCGGCTCGGGTTCGGGGTCCTGGGCGGGCGCGGGTGCCGGGTCGGGCCGCGGTTCGGGCTCGACGACCGGCTCGGGCTGCGGTTCGCGCTCGACGACCGGCTCCGGCTCAGACTCCGGCCTCGGATCCGGTTCGCGCGTCGGCTCGGGTTCCGGCTCGGGGCTCGGAGCCGGCTCGGGGTCCGGTGCGGGCTCCGGCACCGGGATGGGCGTCGGCTCCGGTCCGGGGGTCGGCTCGGGCCCGGTCTCGGTCTCGGGCTCGGGCTCGAGTGTCGGGGTCGGTGTCGGCTCGGGCTCCGGCACCGGTTCCGGCGCCGCGGTCGGGGTCGTGCCCGGCCGGTGCGCGAAGCCGCCCCGCACCGGGGCGTCGATCCGCAGCTCGACCGAGGGCAGCGTCGCCGGCTGCGGCTGGATCAGCAACTGCCGCCCGTCGGTGACGAGCACGCGCAGCTCCGACGGCCAGTAGCCCTCGGCCGGCAGGAGCGCGATCCGCGCCTCGATCGTCTCGGCGCCCGGGTCGACCGCCACGGGCAGATCCCGCGCGCCGCCCGCATCCGCGCGCAGCACCGCCGAGCCATCGACGGCGCCGCCGCGCAGGTGCACCTCCGCGACGGTGCCGGCGGGCACGGCGTCGAGCCGCAGCCGCAGCGCCGAGGCGCGCACCTCGAAGGCGGCGCCGTACGACTCGGGCGCGTCGAGCACGCGCACCTCGGCGGCCTCGGCGCGCAGCCGCTCGAGCCGCGCCCGCACCGCCCCGCGCTGCTCGGAGGGGATCAGGCCGAGGTAGTGGGCGTCGTCGCGGCCCCGGCTCCGGTAGCCGTCGGGGTCGGCGAGCGACCACACGTGCATCGCGACGGCCGCCGCATCCCGCGGGTCGTCGCTCGATCCCATGCCGGTCATCGCCCGGTTGAGCCGGGCGCGGTCGAGCGGCGAGAGCGACGACACCTGCGCCGGCGGCGCCGCGCCGGGCGGCAGGGCGCGCGTCGGCGCATCGATCGGCGAGGGCTTCGACAGCTCGATGCAGTAGGCGTTCGCCCCCTCGAAGCGCAGCGCGCCGACGAACGAGTCGGCGCGGCCGTTCGGCGAGTAGCCCGGGCCGGCATCGGCGGCGGTGGCGGTGCCCGTGCCGCCGAGCAGCAGCAGCGGCACGGCGAGGGCGGTCGAGATCGCGGCGAGCAGGATGCCGTGCCAGCGCCGTCGGGGCCGGGGCGGCTCGGGCGGCGGCGTGCGCGGCGCGCGGTCGGTGGGGGTCATGGGGCGTCCTTTCATCGTTCGCGCCGGCCCCGGTCGGGGCGGGCGGGTGGTCGTGCGGCGGGGACGTCGGAGCGGGAGGGGCGGCGGTCAGCCGAGCGGCAGCAGCACGGCCTTCGGCACGGCGCCGAGCAGGGCGAGCGGGTCGAGGTAGGCGCCGTCGAGCCGGGCGCCGAGGTGGAGGCCGCCGGCCGGCGCGTGCACCGGCTCGGCGGCGATCGTGCCGATCGCCTCGCCGCGCGCGACCGCATCCCCGGCGCGCAGCGAGGTCTCGACCGGCTCGAAGCTCGACAGCAGACCGCCGGCGTGCGCGATCGACAGCACGGGCCGGTCGACGACCCAGCCGGCGAAGTGCACGACGCCGTCGTCGGGCGCGAGCACCTCGGCGCCGGGCGGCGCCGCGAGGTCGACGCCGCGGTGGCCGGCCGCGTAGGGATGGGCGAGGTCGAAGAGCCGGGTCACCTCGGGGCGGGGCCGCAGCGGCCAGTCCCAGCGGCCGGCCGCGGCATCGGCGGCGGACGGGGCGTCGGCGGTCGGGGAGGCGGCCGGGGGCGCGGCGAGGGCCGGCGCGGCGCCGATCGGCGCGGGGAGCAGGAGGAGCGCGAGCAGGACGAGGGCGGCGGGCAGGCGGCGGTCGGGGAGGCGCATGCCGACAGGGTCGCGGGATCGCGCGGCCGCCGCTCGCGCGCGGCCGGGAAATGTGGATGGATGCGTTTCCACATCGCCCGCGGTGCGGCTCCGCGCGATCGGACCGGCCGCGGCGGCTCCCGGAGCGGGTCGCGGGCGCTTTCGCGGCGGGCGGCGAGCGCGTACACTGGTCGACGCAGTTCGCTTCGGCGAGCTGACTTCGCGTGCCCGAGAACGCCATCGTTCCACGGTCCTCGTCGCTCCGGCGTCGAGGCGGACGATCGGCCGGGCACCAGGATCACCGGCACTGCGCCGGCGATGACAACCGCACTGCGCGCTCCGGCGCGCCCGAACCACAGGAGACTACGACCATGGCAGTCGTCTCGATGCGTCAGCTTCTCGACGCCGGTGTCCACTTCGGCCACCAGACCCGCCGCTGGAACCCGAAGATGAAGCGCTTCATCTTCACCGAGCGCTCGGGCATCTACATCCTCGACCTCCAGCAGTCGCTCGCCTTCATCGACAAGGCCTACGACTTCGTCAAGGAGACCGTCGCGCACGGCGGCAGCGTGCTGTTCGTCGGCACGAAGAAGC
>JAAYAS010000076.1 GCA_012719255.1 Microbacteriaceae bacterium
CCATCCCGCGGCCGCACCGGGCCCCGCGAGCGGGAGCGCCGCCTGATGGGCGCCGGGCACGCGCACGCCCCCGGCCACGCCGGGGCCCGCCACCGCTGGCGGCTCGCCGCCGCGGTGGTGCTCATCGGCGGGTTCTTCGTCGTCGAGCTGATCGCCGCGCTCGTGTCGGGCTCGCTCGCGCTCCTCTCCGACGCCGGGCACATGGCCGCCGACGTCGTCGTGCTCGTCGCGGCGCTCGCGGCGACCGTCATCGCCGGCCGGCCCGACGCCTCGGGGCGGCGCACCTTCGGCCGCTACCGCAGCGAGGTGTTCGCCTCGGGGCTCGCCGTGCTCGTGATGATCGGCGTCGGCGCGCTCATCGTCGTCGAGGCGCTCGGCCGGCTCGGCGGCGAGGCCGAGGTGCTCACCGGGCCGATGCTCGTCGTCGGCGCGATCGGGCTCGTCGTCAACCTCATCGCGCTCGCCCTCCTCCACGGCGGCGCCGGCGAGAGCCTCAACGTGAAGGGCGCCTACCTCGAGGTGCTCGCCGACACGCTCGGCTCGATCGGCGTGCTCGTCGCCGCCGTGCTCATGCGCATCACCGGCGAGGCGATCTGGGACGCGCTCGTCGCGCTCGTGATCGCGGTGCTCGTGATCGTGCGCGCCGTGCTCCTCGGACGCGAGGTGCTCGCGGTGCTCGGCCAGCAGGCGCCGCCCGGCCTCGACCCGGCGGCGATCGAGCGCGAGCTGCGGGGCATCGACGGGGTCGACGACGTGCACGACCTCCACCTGTGGCGCCTCACCTCGGGGATGGACATCGCGACCGCGCACCTCGTCGTGCGCGCCGGCGCGGCGCAGGACGAGGTGCTCGCCGCCGCGACCGCGCGGCTGCGCAAGGGGCACGGCATCTCGTGCGCGACGCTGCAGCTCGAGCCGGCCGCGCTCGCCGACTGCCACGACGCCGACCGGCCCTGACCCGCCCCGGCGCGCGGCGGCGGGCGCCGGCCGGGGCCTAGGATGGAATCCATGATGTTCACCGCAGCAGTCGCCGGCGCGTCCGGCTACGGCGGGGGCGAGCTGCTGCGACTGCTCGCCGAGCACCCGCAGATCGACGTCCGCACCGTCACCGCGCACTCGCAGGCCGGCCAGCGCCTCCGCGACGTGCACCCCCACCTCGCGAGCTACGGCGAGGCGGTGCTCGCGCCGACCACGGTCGAGACGCTGCGCGGCCACGACATCGTCTTCCTCGCCCTGCCGCACGGCGCCTCGGCCGAGCTCGCCGCCGGGCTCGGCGACGACGCGCTCGTCGTCGACGCGGGCGCCGACCACCGCCTCGAGCGGGAGCAGGACTGGACCGACTACTACCCGGGCGAGTGGGCCGGCTCGTGGACCTACGGCATGCCGGAGCTGCTCGACTTCGACGGCGGCAAGCAGCGCGGCCGCATCCCCGGCACCCGCCGCATCGCCGTGCCCGGCTGCAACGTCACCGCGATCACGCTCGCGCTCGCCCCCGCCCTGCAGTCGCGGCTCATCGCCCCCGACGACCTCACCGCGGTGCTCGCGGTGGGCCCCTCGGGCGCCGGCAAGAAGGCGTCGACGACGCTGCTCGGCAGCGAGCTCATGGGCAACGCCGTGCCGTACAACGCCTACGGCGGCCACCGCCACAACCCCGAGATCCGCCAGAACCTCCGCCGCGCCTCCGGCCTCGACACCCGGCTCGCGTTCACGCCGGTGCTCGTGCCGACCGCCCGCGGCATCCTCGCGACCTGCACCGGCCGGCTCGCCGGCGGCGTCGACCTCGACCGGGTCCGCCGCGTCTACGAGGGCGCGTACGGCGACGAACGCTTCATCGAGGTCCTCGCCGACGGCGCGTACCCGCGCACGAGCGACGTGGTCGGCTCGAACCGCACGCAGCTCTCGTTCGGCATCGACGAGCGCGCCGGCCGGCTCGTCGTGATCACCGCCATCGACAACCTCGGCAAGGGCACCGCCGGCGCCGCCATCCAGTCGACCAACCTCGCGCTCGGCCTCGACGAGGCCCTCGCCCTCCCCCTGAACGGAGTCGCCCCGTGACCGTCATCGCCCCCAAGGGATTCCGCGCCGCCGGCGTCGCCGCCGGCATCAAGTCGACCGGCAAGCGCGACGTCGCCGTCGTCGTCAACGACGGCCCCTCGGCCGCGGCCGCCGCGGTGTTCACCTCGAACCGCTGCATCGCGAACCCGGTGATCTGGTCGAAGGAGGCCATCGCCGACGGCTCGATCTCGGCGATCGCCCTGAACTCGGGCGGCGCGAACTGCTACACCGGCGAGTTCGGCTACGTCACGAGCCGCCTCACCGCCGAGCGCACCGCCGAGCTGCTCGGCCTCGCCGCCACCGACGTGCTCGTCTGCTCGACCGGCCTCATCGGTCACGGCGACGAGGTGTTCCGCGGCAAGGTGCTCGCCGGCGTCGAGGCCGCGGTCGCCGAGCTCGGCGACGACGAGGCCTCCGGGCGCAACGCCTCCGAGGGCATCCTCACCACCGACAGCGTCGAGAAGCTCGCCGTGCGCGAGGGCGACGGCTACGTCATCGGCGGCATGGCGAAGGGCGCCGGCATGCTCGCGCCGGGCCTCGCGACGATGCTCGTCGTCATCACCACCGACGCCGACCTCGAGTCGGCGCAGCTCGACGCCGCGCTGCGCGCCGCGACCGCCGTCACCTTCGACCGCGTCGACTCCGACGGCTGCATGTCGACGAACGACACCGTCGCGCTGCTGGCCTCGGGCGCCTCGGGCACGACCCCCGACCTCGACGCGTTCACCGCGCTGCTCACCGACCTCTGCGCCGAGCTGTCGAAGAAGCTGCAGCAGGATGCGGAGGGCTCGAGCCACGACATCACCATCACCACCGTCGGCGCGGCGACCGAGGACGACGCCGTCGCCGTCTCGCGCGCCGTGAGCCGCTCGAACCTCTTCAAGGCGGCGATCTTCGGCAACGACCCGAACTGGGGCCGCGTGCTCGCCGCCGCCGGCACCACCGACGCCGAGTTCGACCCGTTCGCCGTCGACGTGAGCATGAACGGCGTGATGGTCTGCAAGGCCGGCACCCCGCACGCGCCCGTCGACGAGGTCGACCTCACCCCGCGCGAGACCGTCGTGCTCATCGACCTGCACGCGGGCGAGGCGAGCGGCACCATCCTCAGCAACGACCTCACGCACGACTACGTGCACGAGAACAGCGCGTACTCGTCCTGACCCGCGCGGCGCCGCCCGCCGCCACCGACCGCCCTCCCAGGAGGCCCCGAATGACCGAGCAGCACGAGGCCGGCGACCACCCGTACCGGGCCGACGCCGACACCGGCTCCACCGACAGCGTCATCCCCGCGACGACCGGCGCCATCCCGGTGCTCGCCCGCCGCATCCCCGCGGTGACCACGAGCATCCCGGTGCAGACGAGCGACTCCCGCTACGAGCGCGCCGGCGCGAAGGTCGAGACGCTCATCGAGGCGCTGCCGTGGATGCAGCGCTACCACGGCCAGATCATCGTCATCAAGTTCGGCGGCAACGCGATGATCGACGAGTCGCTCATGGACGCGTTCGCGAGCGACATCGCCTTCCTCCGCTACGCCGGCGTGAAGCCGGTCGTCGTGCACGGCGGCGGCCCCCACATCACCCGGATGCTCGACGCGCTGAGCATCGAGTCGGAGTTCCGCGCCGGCTACCGCTACACCTCGCCCGAGGCGATGGAGGTCGTGCGGATGGTGCTCGGCGGCCAGGTCGCCCGCGAGCTCGTCGCCGCGATCAACGAGGTCGCGCCGGTCGCGACGGGCGTGTCGGGCGAGGACGCGAACCTCTTCCAGGCCCGCCGCAAGACCACCGACGCGAAGGGGCGGCCGATCGACCTCGGCCTCGTCGGCGAGATCGTCGCCGTCAACCCGACGGTCGTGCGCGCCGACATCGCCGCCGGCCGCATCCCGGTCGTCTCGACGATCGCGAGCGACGTCGATCACCCGCGCAAGGCGCTGAACATCAACGCCGACCGGGCCGCGGCGGCGCTCGCGGTCGCGCTCGGCGCGAAGAAGCTCGTCATGCTCACCGACGTCGAGGGCATCTACCGCGACTGGCCCGACAAGTCGTCGCTCGCCGCGTTCATCACGCCGACCGAGCTGCGCAACATGCTCCCGACCCTCGAGTCGGGCATGATCCCGAAGGCGCAGGCCTGCCTCGAGGCGATCGACGGCGGCGTCAAGCACGCGACGATCATCGACGGCCGCGTGCCGCACTCCACCCTCATCGAGGTGTTCACCCACGAGGGGTTCGGCACCGAGGTGACCGGCGGCTGACGCCGCACCGCATCCGCTCCCGCTCCCGACCCACGACTCCGAGAAGAGCCACGACATGATCCGCCACCTCCTGCGCGACGACGACCTCAGCCCCGACGAGCAGTTGGAGGTGCTCGACCTCGCCGAGCGCCTCAAGCGCGACCGCTTCGCCGCCCGCTCGCTCGAGGGCCCGCAGTCGGTGGCCGTGATCTTCGACAAGTCGTCGACCCGCACGCGCGTGTCGTTCCACGTCGCCATCTCCGAGCTCGGCGGCAGCCCGCTCATCTTCACCACCGCCTCGAGCCAGCTCGGCGGTAAGGAGACCCCGCAGGACACCGCCCGCGTGCTCGAGCGGATGGTCGAGGCGATCGTCTGGCGCACCTACGCGCAGGAGGGGCTCGAGGACATGGCCCGGGGCACCCGCATCCCGGTCGTCAACGGCCTCAGCGACGACTTCCACCCCTGCCAGGTGCTCGCCGATCTGCTCACCATCCGCGAGCACCACGGCGGCACCGCCGGCCGCACGCTCGCGTTCGTCGGCGACGGCCGCAGCAACATGGGCCACTCGTACCTGCTCGGCGGCGCGACCGCCGGGATGCACGTGCGCGTCGCCGCGCCCGCCGGCTACGCGCCGCGCGAGGACGTCGTCGCCGACGCCACCGCCATCGCGGCCCGCACCGGCGGCTCGGTCGAGGTCGGCGAGTCGATCGACGAGCTCGTGCGCGGCGCCGACGTCGTCGTCACCGACACCTGGGTGTCGATGGGCCTCGAGGACGAGAAGCAGCAGCGCATCGCCGACTTCGCCGGCTGCAAGGTCACCGACGCGACGATGGCGCTCGCCGGCCCGCAGGCGATCTTCCTCCACTGCCTGCCCGCCGATCGCGGCTTCGAGGTCGACGCCTCGGTGATCGACGGCCCGCAGTCGGCGATCTGGGACGAGGCCGAGAACCGCCTGCACGCCCAGAAGGCGCTGCTCGTGTGGCTGCTCGCCCGCTCGCGCGGTGAGGAACTGCCGACCGCCTGACCGCTCGCGCCCGGGCCGCCCCGGAAGCGAACTAGGATGGGGGAGTTGCGCATCCCGGGCCATCGCGCCCGCGCGCGCCCCCGCGGGCCGCAGCGACCCGCACCACTCACACGACTCACAACCAAAGACAGGGGAGCAGCAATGACCGAACGCATCGTCATGGCGTACTCGGGTGGTCTCGACACCACCGTCGCGATTCCGTGGACCAAGGAGCGCACCGGTCTCGACGTCATCGCGCTCGCGATCGACGTGGGCCAGGCCGGCGAGAACATGGAGGACGTGCGCCAGCGCGCCCTCGACTCGGGCGCCGTCGAATCGCTCGTCATCGACGCCCGCGAGGAGTTCGCGAACGAGTACCTGCTGCCCGCGCTGAAGGCGAACGCCATGTACCAGCGCCGCTACCCGCTCGTGTCGGCGCTCTCGCGCCCGCTCATCTCGAAGCTGCTCGCCGACACCGCCCGCGAGTACGGCGCCACCTCGTTCGCCCACGGCTGCACCGGCATGGGCAACGACCAGGTCCGCTTCGAGGCGGCCGTCGCCGCCATCGCCCCCGAGCTCACCGCGATCGCGCCGATCCGCGACCTCTCGCTCACCCGCGACGTCGCCATCGACTACGCCGAGCGCCACAATCTCCCCATCCGCCAGTCGAAGAAGTCGCCGTACTCGATCGACCAGAACATGTGGGGCCGCGCGGTCGAGACCGGCTTCCTCGAGGACCCGTGGAACGGCCCGATCGAGGACCTCTACGAGTACACCCAGGACCCGACCGTCGAGCGCGCCCCCACCGAGGTGACGATCGCGTTCGAGCAGGGCGCCCCGGTCGCGATCGACGGCGAGCGCATGAGCTTCCACGACGTCGTCGTGAAGATGAACGAGCTCGCCGGCGCGCAGGGCGTCGGCCGCCTCGACATGGTCGAGGACCGCCTCGTCGGCATCAAGTCGCGCGAGATCTACGAGGCGCCCGGCGCCGTCGCCCTCATCGAGGCGCACACCCACCTCGAGGACCTCACCCTCGAGCGCGACGTGCACCGCTACAAGCGCCAGGTCGAGATCGAGTGGGCCAACCTCGTCTACGACGGCCTCTGGTTCGGCGGCCTCAAGCGCTCGCTCGACGCGTTCATCGACCACACCCAGCTCGCCGTCTCGGGCGAGGTGCGGATGACCCTCCACCAGGGCCGCGCCGTCGTCACCGGCCGCCGCAGCGACGAGTCGCTCTACGACTTCTCGCTCGCGACCTACGACACCGGCAACACCTTCAACCAGGACTCGGCGCGCGGCTTCATCGACATCTGGAGCCTGCCCTCGCGCATCTCGGCGCGCCGCGACCAGACCGGGAAGTAGCCGATGGCCGGCACCGACCAGCCGACCGGCAGCCGCGCCGGCGAGGACGGCGCCCTCTGGGGCGGCCGCTTCGCCGGCGGGCCGTCGCCCGATCTCGCGCGGCTGTCGAAGTCGACGCAGTTCGACTGGCAGCTCGCCCGCTACGACCTTGCCGGCTCGCGGGCGCACGCCCGCGCGCTCGCGGCCGCCGGCTACCTCGACGAGGCCGAGCTGCGCGGCATGATCGACGCGCTCGACGAGCTCGAGCGGCGCGTCGTCGACGGCCGCTTCACCGCGGCCGAGGCGGATGAGGACGTGCACTCGGCGCTCGAGCGCGGGCTCGTCGAGATCGCCGGGCACGAGCTCGGCGGCAAGCTGCGCGCCGGCCGCAGCCGCAACGACCAGATCGCGACGTTCGTGCGGATGTACCTCCGCGACCGCTCGGCGTCCGTCGGCGCGCTCGTCGCCGACCTCGCCGACGCGCTCGCCGACCAGGCCGCCGCGAACCTCGACGTGATCATGCCCGGCCGCACCCACCTGCAGCACGCCCAGCCGGTGCTGCTCGCGCACCAGCTGCTCGCCCACGCGTGGCCGCTCGTGCGCGACCTCGACCGGCTGCGCGATCTGCGCCGCCGCCTCGACGAGTCGCCGTACGGCTCGGGCGCGCTCGCCGGCTCGACCCTCGGGCTCGACGCCGAGGCCGTCGCCGCCGAGCTCGGCTTCTCGCGGGCCACCGACAACTCGATCGACGGCACCGCGGCCCGCGACCTCGTCGCCGAGGGCGCGTTCGTGCTCGCGCAGATCGCGATCGACGTCTCGCGGCTCAGCGAGGAGATCATCGTCTGGAACACCAAGGAGTTCGGGTTCGTCACCCTCGACGACGCCTACTCCACGGGGTCGAGCATCATGCCGCAGAAGAAGAACCCCGACATCGCCGAGCTCGCGCGCGGCAAGGCGGGCCGGCTCATCGGCAACGTCGCGGGTCTGCTCGCGACGCTGAAGGCGCTGCCGCTCGCGTACAACCGCGATCTGCAGGAGGACAAGGAGCCGCTGTTCGACTCGGTCGAGCAGCTCGAGGTGCTGCTGCCCGCGTTCGTCGGCATGGTGCGCACCATGCGCTTCGACGGCGAGCGGATGCGGGAGCTCGCGCCGCAGGGCTTCTCGCTCGCGACCGACGTGGCCGAGTGGCTCGTGAAGCGGCACGTGCCGTTCCGCGACGCCCACGAGATCTCGGGCGGCTGCGTGCGGCTCGCCGAGTCGAAGGGCGTCGACCTCGACGGTCTCACCGACGACGACTTCGCGAGCGTGTCGCCGCTGCTCACCCCCGAGGTGCGCGAGGTGCTCACCGTCGACGGCTCGGTCGCGACCCGCGACGGCCGCGGCGGCACCGCCCCCGTGCGCGTGCGCGAGCAGCTCGACGCCCTGCGAGGCCGCGCGGCCGAGCTGCGGGCCGACGTCGCCGGCGGGGCGGCGGCGACCGCGCCGTGATCGCCGGCGAGGGGATGCGCGCGCTGCTCGCCTCGCTCGAACCCGACGAAGCCGCGCCCCGGATGCTCGGGGCGCGGCTTCGCGCATCCGGGCCCGACGGCGAGGTGCTGCTGCGCCTCACCGAGGTCGAGGCCTACGCCGGCGAGAACGATCCGGGCTCGCACGCCTTCCGCGGCCGCACCGCCCGCAACGCCGCGATGTTCGGCGAGGCGGGGCGGCTCTACGTGTACTTCTCGTACGGCATGCACCGCTGCGCCAACGCGGTCGTCGGCCCGACCGGCGCCGCGCGGGCGGTGCTGCTGCGCGGCGGCGAGCTGCTCGCGGGCGCGCCCCTCGCGCGCCGGCGCCGGGCCGCGCTCCGCCGACCGGGGGCGCCGCCCGTCGCCGACGACGATCTCGCGCGCGGCCCGGCGAACCTCGCGCGCGCCCTCGGCATCGAGCTCGACGACGACGGCGCCGATCTCGCGGGCGGCGGGCGCCCCGCCGACGCGGGCGCGTCGGGCGCGGCCTACGCGCTCGAGCTGCTCGACGACGCCGAGTGGTACGTGCAGGCACGACCCCGGCTGCGCCGCTCGCCGCGCACCGGCGTCGCCGCGCCGGGAGGGCTGCCGCCCTTCGACTGGCGCTGGTACCTCGACGGCGCCGCGGGGGTCTCGCCCTA
>JAAYAS010000077.1 GCA_012719255.1 Microbacteriaceae bacterium
ACGTCGGAGCGCTGGTTGATCGCCTTGGCCGGCTCGCCGGTGGCGACGTCGATCGTCCGCAGGGCCCGGGGGACCGTCGAGATCGGCTTCATCGCCGCGCGCACCCGCAGGACCTCGCCGGTGGTCATGCCGCCCTCCACGCCGCCGGCGCGCCCGGTGACACGGCGCACGCCGTCGTCGGTCCCGACGATCTCGTCGTGGGCGACCGAGCCGCGCCGGGCCGCCGTGGCGAACCCGTCACCGACCTCGACGCCCTTGATCGCCTGGATGCCCATGAGGGCGCCCGCGAGCCGCGAGTCGAGCCGGCGGTCCCAGTGCACGTACGAGCCGAGCCCCGGGGGCAGGCCGTGGACGAGCACCTCGGTGACGCCGCCGATCGTGTCGCCGGCCTTGCGGGTGGCGTCGATCGCGGCGACCATCCGCTCGGCGGCCGCCGGGTCGAAGCAGCGCACCGGGTCGGCGTCGATCGCGTCGACGTCGCCGGGCAGCGGCCAGGCGGCGTCGTCGGCGACGCGCTCCTCGCCGATCTGCACGGTGTGGCTCACGGTGCCGATGCCGAGCTCGGCGAGGAAGCGCTTCGCGACGGCGCCGAGGGCGACGCGCGCGGCGGTCTCGCGGGCGCTCGCCCGCTCGAGTGCGGGACGGGCCTCGGCGAAGCCGTACTTCTGCATCCCGACGAGGTCGGCGTGACCGGGGCGCGGCCGGGTGAGCGGCGTGCCGCGACCGGTCTCGAACACCTCCGGACCGACCGGCTCGGGCGACATCACCTCGGTCCACTTCGGCCACTCGGTGTTCTGGATGCGGATGCCGATCGGCGAGCCGATCGTCTCGCCGTGCCGGGCGCCGGACGAGAGCGTGAGCTCGTCCTGCTCGAACTTCATCCGCCCGCCGCGGCCGTGGCCGAGCTTGCGGCGCGCGAGATCGGTGCGCACGTCGTCGAGCGAGATGGGGACGCCGGCGGGCATCCCCTCGAGGATTGCGAGGAGTTCGGGGCCGTGCGATTCTCCGGCCGTGAGCCAACGAAGCATTGGCACATCATCTCACGAGCGGGCGGTCGGCCCGGCCGCACCGCCGCCGGCGCCGGGCTCGGCGGGCGCCGCCGGTCAGTCGGCGGCGAGCGCGGCGCGCATCGCGGCGACCGCGCCCGCCTCGTTCGGCAGCGGCGCGCCGGCCTCGTGGCCGAGGAAGAGCCGCACCTGCACGACCGCCTGGTGGAGGAGCATCTCGGCGCCGGTCGCGACGACTCCCCCCGCGGCCTGCCAGACGGCGGCGAGCGGCGTCGGCCACGGGTCGTATGCGGCCGAGAACAGCGGCGTCCGGGCGGCGAGGGCCGGGTCGACGGCCTCGGCGCCGTCGAAGCCTCGCGGCACGGTGTCGATGACGAGCGCGCAGCCCTCGTCGAGCCGCCACTCGGTGAGATCGCCGGTGGTGATGCGCGCCGGCGAGTCGGCGAAGCGCTCGGCGAGGGCGGCGGCCGCCTCGGGCCGGCGGGCGAGGATGCGGACGGCGGGCGCCCCGAGCCGCTCGGCGGCGACGACGGCCGAGGCCGCGGTGCCGCCCGCGCCAAGCACGTCGACGCGGCCGGCGAGCTGATCGACGCCGTGGTCGGCGAGCGCGCCGACGATGCCGGCGATGTCGGTGTTGTCGGCGTAGGCGGGGCTCGCCGGGTCGAGCGAGGCGAAGACGATCGTGTTCGCGGCGCCGGTGCGGCGGGCGTCGGGGCTCGCGCTGAGGCAGAAGGCGAGCGCCTCGGCCTTCAGCGGCGCCGTCACCGACACGCCGCGCCAGCCCTGGCCGCGGCCGCCGAGCGCGGCGGCGAGGCCGCCGGCGGGCACGCGCCAGCGCGAGTACTCCCAGTCGAGGTCGCGGGTGCGGTAGGCGGCGAGGTGGAGCTGCGGCGAGCGCGAGTGCGCGATCGGGTCGCCGAGCACCGCGAGCCGCGCCGCGCCCCGTCCGCGGGGCGGCTCGGAGTCGGTCGCGCCGATCGGCGCCTCGGGCAGTGGACGACGGGTCATCGGGCGCTCCTGATCGGGTCGGCGGGCGGCGTCGGGGCGATCACTCGTCCCAACCGGGATTCTCCTCCATCCACGCGAGCCAGCGGTCGACGGCCTCGAGGTGCTGCTCGTAGGTCTCCGAGAACACCGTCTCGCCGGTGTCGAGGTTCACGCTGACGAAGTAGAGCCAGGGCCCGTCGGCGGGGTTCACGGCGGCGTCGATCGCGCGGTCGCCGGGGTTCGAGATCGGGCCGATCGGCAGGCCCGGGTGCACGTACGTGTTGTACGGGTTGTCGGCGTTCGCGCGCTCGTCGTCGGTGGTGGTCACCCGGTGGGTGTTGCCGGTGTCGTAGGTGACCGTGGCGTCGGACTGCAGCAGCATGCCCTCGTCGATGCGGTTGAGGAACACGCGCGCGACCTTCGGGAAGTCGTCGGGCAGGCGCGCCTCCTTCTCGACGAGCGCGGCGAGCCGGATGACGTCCCAGCGGTCCTCGGCGGCGACGCCGTGCTCGGCGAGCGCCTGGTCCATGCGGGCGACCATCGTCTCGAGCACGGTGCGCGCGTCGACGTCGGGCTCGAAGGTGTAGGTGGCCGGGAAGAGGAAGCCCTCGAGCGAGTCGGCCTCCTCGGGCAGGCCGAACGACTGCGGATCGGCGGCCGCCTCCTCGAGCTCGGCGACCGGGATGTCGAGGCTGCGCTCGACGAGCACGAACACGTCGGCGGCGACGGTGCCCTCGGGGATCATCACGGTGTGCTCCATGCGGTTCGAGTCGTCGAGCAGGCGCACGAGCGCGCTCGCCGAGCTCATCCGCTGCTCCATCGTGTAGGTGCCGGGGATGAAGCTCGGCTCCTCGGGCCGGGCGAGGATCGCGCGGACGAACGCGTCGGAGGTCTTCACGATGCCGGCCTCGGCGAGCCGCACGCCGACGTCGGTGCCGGTGTCGCCGGGGAGGATGGTGAACTGCACCTCGGTGCCATCGCCCTCGCCCTCGAAGTCGTCGTCGCGCAGGCCGAGCACCTCCTGGATCCGCTCGCCGAAGAAGCTCCAGCCGGCGAGCCCGGCGCCGCCGATCGCGAGGAGGGCGACGAGCACGACGACGATGCCGCCGATGCGGGGACCGCGGCGGCGCTGGCCGCGCTCGCGCACGGGGCGGCCGACGCGCTCGGCGCGCGGGTCGTCCTCGGTGCCGAAGATCTGCGAGAAGGGGTCGTTCGCCTCGGCCGGCGTCCGGCGGTCGCCCGCGGCGGGGGCGGCGGTGGCGGGATGCGGGTGCTCCGCGGTCGCCGAGGCGGAACCGGCGCCGTTCTCCCCCGCCTCGTCGCGCGCCTCCTCGTCGGCGCCCGCGGCCGCCTCGCCGGTCGCCTCGTCGGCCGGCCGGACCGGCTCGCCGTCGGGCGGGCCGGTCCCGCCGTCGGGTCCGGGCGCCGCACCGGTGCCGCGCTCGCTCGCCTCCGGCCGCGGCGGCTCGGCGCCGGGATCCTGCGCCTCCTGCGCCGAGGTCGGCTCCGGCTGCTGCGCCGCGCGCTCCTGCTCGGCGCGCAGCTCGGCCTCTCGGCGGGCGGCCTCCTCGGCCGCGCGCTGGCGGGTGCGCTCGGCGGCGCGGAGCTCGCGGCGGCTGGTCGGTCGGTCGTCAGGCATCTCGGGGGTCCTCGAAGGTCGGGGTCCGGGGGCTGGGATCAGTCGCTCGGCGGCGTCGCCGAGAGCGGAGTGCCGGGGGCGGTGCCGCTCGAGCGTTCCCGGTCGAGGGCATCCTGCAACAGTACTACCGCCGCCGCCTGGTCGATCACGTGGCGATTGCGCGAGGCCTTGCGGCCGGTGGCGCGGAACTGCTTCGCCGCGCTCACCGTGGTGAGCCGCTCGTCGACGAGCCGCACGGGCGGCCCGCCCGCGGCGGCGAGCGCCTCGGCGACGCCGACGGCGTCGTCGGTCGAGGGCGTCGCGAGGCCCTGCAGGTTGAGCGGGTGGCCGACGACGAACTCGATCGCGTCGAGCTCGGCCGCGAGCTCGACCAGGAGCCGCAGGTGGGCGTCGCCGTCGGCGTCGCGCGGCACCGTCTCGAGGGGCGTGGCGAGCAGCCCATCGGGGTCGCAGCGGGCGACCCCGATGCGGGCGCGGCCGACGTCGACGCCGAGGCGCACTCCGCGGCGCACGCTACGCCTTCGCGAGCGCGGCGCGGATCGCCTCGAGCGCGTCGGGGAGCTTGGCCGCGTCCTGGCCGCCGCCCTGGGCGACGTCGGGCTTGCCGCCGCCGCCGCCGCCGAGGATGCCGGCGGCGAGCTTCACGAGCTCGCCCGCCGTCGCGCCCTCGCCGCGCGCGGCCTCGTTCGTCGCGACCACGATGATCGGCTTGCCGTTCGCCTCGCCGCCGAGAGCGACCGCGGCGGGGCCCTCGCCGAGGCGCTCGCGCACCTCGAGGGCGACGCGGCGCACGTCGTCGGCGGAGTTCACGGCGCCGAGCGACTCGGCGACGAGGCCGATGCCGCCGGCGGTCGCGACCGACGCTGCGAGCTGCGGCACGCGGGTCGCGAGCTGCGCGGCCTCGAGCTCGGCGATGCGGCGCTCGGCCTGCTTGAGGTTCGCGAGCAGGTCGTGGATCCGGCCGCCGAGCTCCTCGCGGGGCACCTTGAGGCCCGCCGAGAGCTCGCGCACGACGGCGCGCTCGGCGGCGAACTCGCTGAACGCGTCCTTGCCGACGAGGGCCTCGACGCGGCGGTTCGTGGCGCCGACGCTCGACTCGCCCACGAGGTTGACGATGCCGACCTCGGCCGAGTTCGCGACGTGGGTGCCGCCGCAGAGCTCGCGCGACCAGGGGCCGCCGATGTCGACCATGCGCACGGTGGCGCCGTACTTCTCGCCGAACAGGGCGCGAGCGCCGAGCGCCTTCGCCTCGTCGAGCGGCATGGTGCGGGTGACGACCTCGTAGTTGCGGCGGATCGCGGTGTTCGCGATCTCCTCGACCTCGGTGCGGGTCTGCGCCGACAGCGGCTGCGACCAGGTGAAGTCGAGGCGCATGTAGCCGGCCTTGTTGTACGAGCCCGACTGGTGCGCATCCGGGCCGAGCGCGTCGCGCAGCGCCGCGTGGATGAGGTGGGTCGCCGAGTGCGCCTGGTTCGCCTGCGCGCGGTACTGCTCGTCGACGATGGTCTCGACGCGCTCGCCGACGGCGATCTCGCCGCGGGTGACGTCGACGGTGTGGGCGACGAGGCCGGGCACCGGGCGCTGCACGTCGACGACGCTCGACTCGAAGCCGGCGCCGGGCGCGTTGATCCAGCCCTGGTCGGAGTCCTGGCCGCCGGCCTCCGCGTAGAGGGTGGTCTCGGCGAGGATGAGCTCGGCGCGCTCGCCGGCGCGCGCCACCGGGGCGGCGGCGCCGTCGACGATGATGCCGAGCACCTCGGTCTCGACGTGGGCGTCGTCGTAGCCGAGGAAGGCGGTCTCGCCCTTCGCGCGGAACTCGCGGTAGACGCCGAGGTCGGCGAGCGCCGAGCGGCGCGACTTCGCGTCGGCCTTCGCGCGGGCGCGCTGCTCGCCCATGAGCTCGTCGAACTTCTCGCGGTTCACGCTGAGCCCGGCCTCCTCGGCCATCTCGAGCGTGAGGTCGATCGGGAAGCCGTAGGTGTCGTGGAGCTTGAACGCGGTGCCGCCCGAGAGGATCGCGGCGCCCTCGGCACGCGCTTCGGCGACGGCGTCCTCGAAGATCGAGGTGCCCTGCGCGAGGGTGCGCAGGAACGCCTCCTCCTCGGCGTACGCGATCCGCGAGATGCGGTCGAAGTCGCGCTCGACCTCGGGGTACGCGCCGCGCATGGCGCGCATCGAGGCGGGGAAGAGCTCGGGGAAGGTCGCCCCGGGCACGCCGAGCAGCCGCATGTTGCGGATCACGCGGCGCAGCAGGCGGCGGAGGATGTAGCCGCGGCCCTCGTTCGAGGGCTGCACGCCGTCGGCGATGAGCATGAGCGCCGAGCGCACGTGGTCGGCGACGACGCGCAGCCGCACGTCGTCGTCGCGCTCGGCGCCGTAGTCCTTGCCGGCGAGCACGGCGGCGCGGTCGAGCACGGGCCGCACCTGGTCGATCTCGTACATGTTCTCGACGCCCTGCTTGATGAAGGCGATGCGCTCGAGGCCGATGCCGGTGTCGATGTTCTTCTTCGGCAGCTCGCCGAGGATCTCGTAGAAGCCGGTGCCGTCGTCCTCGCCGCGCTCGTACTGCATGAACACGAGGTTCCAGATCTCGACGTAGCGGTCGTCGCCGGTGGCGGGGCCGCCGTCGGCGCCGTACTCGGGGCCCATGTCGAAGAAGATCTCCGAGTCGGGGCCCGCGGGGCCGCCGGGCTGGCCGGCCGACCAGTAGTTCTCGTCAGCGCCGAGGCGCTGGATGCGCTCGGCGGGCACGTCGGTGAGCTCGAGCCAGGCGTCGTGGGCCTCGTCGTCGTCCTTGTAGACGGTGACCCAGAGGTCGGCGACGTCGAAGCCGAGGCCGCCCTCGTCCTCGGGGGTCGTGAGGAAGCCGTAGGCGAACTCGATCGCCTCGCGCTTGAAGTAGTCGCCGAACGAGAAGTTACCGCCCATCTGGAAGAACGTGCCGTGGCGCGGCGTCTTGCCGACCTCGTCGATGTCGACGGTGCGGATGCACTTCTGCACGCTCGCCGCGCGCGGGTACGGCGCCGGCACGACGCCGGTCATGTACGGGATGAACGGCACCATGCCGGCGATGGTGAACATCACCGTGGGGTCGTCGCTCACCAGCGAGGCGCTCGGCACGATGGTGTGCTCGCGCTCGGCGAAGTAGTCGAGGAATCGGCGCTTGATCTCTGCGGTCTGCATGCGTGGGGTTTCGTGCTCGTTCGGGCGCTGGCCGGGGCGCGCGGCTGCGCGGTCGGCCGCCCGGGGTGGTCGGATCGGCTCGGGGTGCGGGTCAGCGCTCGGCGCGCTCGATGGTCGCGTAGATCGCCTCGGTGCGTGCCCGGTAGCCCTGCTGCACGGCGGCGGTCACCTCGTCGATGCGCGCGTTCACGGCGGCGAAGAACTCGCGGCCTCGCGGCGTCGAGTTGACGAAGTGGGCGATGGCGAAGCCGGCGGCGATGCCGCCGACGACGAGGCCGGTGGTGCGGAGGACGTTGCGCATGCGGGGAGGGCTCCTTCGGGGCGGTGCGGGCGGCTAGCGGCGCTTGCGGCCGGGCTTCAGCGCGCGGAAGCCGGCGACGGCGGCGGCCGAGAAGCCGGCGAGCTTGATGAGCGGGCCGCCGACGGTGGCGGCGGTGAGCGCGACGAGCGAGTTCACGTTGCTCGTCACCTCGTGGACGTTCGACGTGATCGCGTCGACCTTGGCGAGCTGCTTGTTCGTCTCGGCCATGGTGACCTGCGTCTCGGCGAGCGTCGGCGTGATCTCGTCGGTCGACTCGCGGATCGCGCGGCGCAGCTCGTCGAACACGCCGCCGAGCTTGACGATCGGCACGGCGAGCAGGGCGACGAGGATGAGGAAGACGCCCGCGGCGATGAGGCCGGCGATGTCGCCACCGGTCATGGTGAGCTCCTTGCAGTGGTGCGGCTGGTGCGGTGCTGCGCGCGCCGCGCGGGGCGGCGGAAGCGCATCGGGGGCGGACCGCAGTGCGGTCCGCCCCCGATAGTAGTCGCTGGTTCGCGAGTGCCGGCGCGGCTAGCGGGCGGCGTAGTACTCGACGACGAGCTGGACCTCGCAGGTGATGGGCACCTCGGCGCGCTTCGGGCGGCGCTCGAGGCGCGCCTGGAGCTTGTCGAGCTCGACCGAGAGGTAGCCCGGGACCGGGGGCAGCACCTCGGCGTGGCCGCCGGCGGCGGCGACCTGGAACGGCTCCATCTCCTCCGAGCGCGGCTTCACGTGGATGAG
>JAAYAS010000078.1 GCA_012719255.1 Microbacteriaceae bacterium
AACGGTGCGTGTTGCCGGACGCGCTCGAGAAGTAGATGAGGCGGGTCACGACATCACCCCTCCTCCTCAGGCGCTGCGAAGCTGCGCGAGCTCGTTGATCTTGTCGGGGCGGAAGCCCGACCAGTGGTCGCCGTCGGTGACGACGACGGGCGCCTGCAGGTAGCCGAGCTCCTTGACGGCCTCGAGGGCCTTCTCGTCGGCCGAGACGTCGAACACCTCGTACTCGATGCCCTGCTTGTCGAGGGCGCGGTAGGTGGCGGTGCACTGGACGCAGGACGGCTTGCTGTAGACGGAAATGGTCATGATCAACGCCTCGGTTCGAAGTGGTCGGGGAGCATCTCAGCGGCGGTCGCGGTCGTCCCGCGGATCGGGGGGCGGACCCGTCGGGGCCACTAGATGTTGTGCTCGATGAGGCTAACACCACTACATGCTGTATTACAACCGTGTAGTTCTCCACATCCTTTTCCACAGGAATCGGCGTGTCCCCACCGTTTCCCAGCGAGTTTCGACAAGCCATCCCCAGTTGTCTCCACAGCTGCGCGGGCCGCCGCCCGGCACCGCGCGTCGCATGAGTTCTCACAGAGCATTCGCGTAACCTCCGGGCCATGCCCGACTCCCTCGCCCAGCCGATCGAGCCCGCCGCGGTGCCCACGCACCGCCTCGCCGAGCAGCTCGGGGCCGAGCACCGCGGGCCCGCCAGCGCGATCAGCACGGTCGCGAGCTCGACCGCGGCGGTGCAGCCCGGATCACTCTTCGTCGCGCTCCCCGGCAACCGCACCCACGGCGCCCGCTTCGCCGAGGCCGCCCGCGCCGCCGGCGCGACGGCCGTGCTCACCGACCCCGCCGGCGCCGACGAGGCCGCGGCCGCCGGCCTGCCCGTGCTCGTCGTCGACGCGCCCCGCACCCGCCTCGGCGAGGTCGCGCGCCTCGTCTACCGCAACGTGCCCGGCGCGCCGAAGCTCATCGGCGTCACCGGCACCGACGGCAAGACGACCACCACCTACGTGCTCCACGCGCTCGTCGAGGCGCTCGGCCTGCGCGGCGGGCTCTCGGGCACCGTCGAGCGGCGCGTCGCCGACCGCGCCGTCGCGACCCGCGACAGCGGCCGACTCACCACCCCCGAGGCCGACTACCTGCACGGCCTCGTCGCCCGCATGCGCGACGAGGCGGTCGACGTCGCCGCCATCGAGGTGTCGGCGCAGGCGATCGAGCGCCACCGCGTCGACGAGCTCTGCTTCGACGTCGCGATCTTCACGAACCTCTCGCACGACCACCTCGACGACTACGGCACGATGGACCGCTACTACGCGACGAAGCTGCAGCTGTTCGCCCGCGAGCGCAGCCGCCGCGGCGTCGTCGCGATCGACGACGAGTGGGGCGCCCGGCTCGCCCGCGAGGCGACCGCGCCGGTCACCACGGTGTCGATGGATGCGGCCCGCGGCGCCGACTGGACCGTCGCCGCCGACGAGGTCGGCATCGACCGCACCGAGTTCGAGCTCGTGCACCGCGACGGCCGCCGGCTGCGCAGCGCCGTGAACCAGCCCGGCTGGTTCGTCGCGCTCGACACCGCGCTCGCCGCCGTCGCCCTGCTCGAGCTCGGCCTCCCGCTCGAGCGGCTGCAGCAGGCCCTCGACGCCACCGACGGCCTGCAGGCGGCGATCCCCGGCCGCCTCGACCTCGTCGAGCACGACGGCCCCGGCCCGCGCGTCTACGTCGACTACGGCCACACGCCCGCCTCGTTCCGCACCGTGCTGCGCACGCTGCGCCGCTTCACCGACGGCCGGCTGCTCATGGTGTTCGGCGCCGACGGCGACCGCGACGCCGCGAAGCGCCCCGACATGGCCCGCTCGGCGGCGCTCGCCGACGTCGTCGTCGTCACCGACTACAACCCGCGCTTCGAGGACCCGGCCGCGATCCGCCGGGTGCTCGTCGACACCATCGCGACCGAGTTCCCCGACCGCGAGGTGCACGAGGTCGCCGACTCGGCCGAGGGCATCGCCCTCGCCGTCGCGCTCGCCGCCGACGACGACATCGTCTTCGTCGGCGGCCACGGCCACCGGCGCGACGTCGAGGTGCGCGGCGAGCTCATCCCCTACTCGGTGAAGGACGCCGTGCGCGCCGCGCTCGACGCGCGCCGCGGCGCGGATGCCGAACCCGGCGGAACGGAGTACGGTGCGTCACTGTGAACGCACCCATCCCCGCAATCGCACTCAACGACGGCCGCAGCATCCCGCAGCTCGGACTCGGCACCTACAAGATGCCGCCGCCGGAGACCGCCGACCACGTCGCCGCCGCGCTCGAGCTCGGCTACCGGCACGTCGACACCGCCTCGCTCTACGGCAACGAGGAGGGCGTCGGCGAGGGCCTGCGCCGCAGCGGGCTCGATCGCGACGAGGTGTTCATCACGACGAAGGTGTGGCACGACCGGCTCGGCTACGACGAGACGCTGCGCGCCTTCGACGAGTCGCTCGAGCGGCTCGGGCTCGAGGAGGTCGACCTCTACCTCATCCACTGGCCCGCGCCCGCCCGCGACCTCTACGTCGAGACCTGGGACGCGCTGCAGCTGCTGCGCGACGAGGGCCGCGCCCGCTCGATCGGCGTCGCGAACTTCAAGATCGCCCATCTGCAGCGGCTCATCGACGAGACCGAGGTCGTGCCGGCCGTGAACCAGGTCGAGCTGCACCCGGCGTTCCAGCAGCCCGAGCTGCGCGACTTCCACGACGCCCACGGCATCGTCACCGAGTGCTGGGCGCCGCTGCAGCGCGGCGCCGCCTGCGGCGTGCCGGTGATCGAGCGCATCGCCGCGAAGCACGGCCGCACGCCCGCGCAGATCGCGCTGCGCTGGCACCTCGAGATCGGCGCCGTCGCGATCCCGAAGACCGTGCATCCCGACCGGATGCGCGAGAACCTCGGCGCCGGCGGCTTCGCGCTCGACGACGACGACCTCGCCGCGCTCGCCGGCGTCGACTGCGGCGAGCGCACCGGCCGCGATCCCGACGACGTGAACTGAACCGCCCCGCGCGGCGCACCCCGGATCGCCCGGGCGGATGACCGATCCGCACCGCGCCGGGGATGCGCCCGCGCCCGGATGCGCGGATGATCGGAGCATGAACGCCCCGCTCCGCTCCCGCCCGCTCCCGGCGCCGATCGCGCGCCGCCTCGCCGCACCGATCGCCGCCCTCGCGGCCCTCGCGGTGCTCGTCGGCTGCTCGGCCGGCGCCTCGGGCCCCTCCGGCGCCGTCGACGCCGAGCCGGCGCCCTACTCCGCCGAGGTCGACCAGGGCGCCGTCGACGGCGCCGCGCCCGAGCAGGCCGACGGGTCGAGCGCGGTCGACGCCGACCGCGTCGTCGTCGTGAACTCGACCGTCGGGATGCGCAGCCCCGACGTCGAGGCCGCCGTCGCCGACGTCGAGGCGGCCGCCCTCGGCGCGCAGGGCTACGTCGAGGCCCGCGACATCCGCACCGGCGCGACCCGCCCGACGGCGAACGTGACGATGCGGGTGCCGGCCGACCGGCACGACGCGATGATCGACGAGCTCCGCGAGATCGGGGACGTCACGACGGTCACCACCTCGGCGCAGGACGTCACGCTCGCCACCATCGACATCGCCGCCCGCATCGAGAGCCTCGAGTCGTCGATCTCGTCGCTCCGCGGGATGCTCGAGCGGGCCACCGAGGTCGAGGACATGCTCCGCGTCGAGCAGGAGCTGTCGACGCGCGAGGGCGAGATGCTGAGCCTGCAGCAGCAGCTCGACTGGCTCGAGGACCAGGCGGCGATGTCGACGATCGCGGTGTCGATCACCGCGACGAGCGACACCGTCGTCGACCCCGACGACGACCTGCCCGGCTTCGGCACCGGGCTCGCCACGGGCTGGAACGACCTCGTGCGCTTCTTCACCGGCGCCGTCGCGGTCCTCGGCTACATGATCCCCGGCAT
>JAAYAS010000079.1 GCA_012719255.1 Microbacteriaceae bacterium
GAGATCGTCGCCGCCGTGCGCTTCGACGCCGCGGGCCTCGTGCCCGCGATCGCGCAGCAGCACGACACCGGAGGTGCTGATGATCGCCTGGATGAACGCGGAGTCGCTGCGGCTCACGCTGCAGCAGCAGCGGGTCGTGTACTGGTCGCGCTCGCGCGGCGAGCTCTGGCGCAAGGGCGACACCTCGGGCCACTCGCAGCGGCTCGTCGAGCTCGCCGTCGACTGCGACGCCGACGCGCTGCGGCTCAAGGTCGACCAGGTCGGCGCCGCGTGCCACCTCGGCACCCGCACCTGCTGGGACGCGGACCCGCTCGCGGTGCGCTTCGCGCCGTCCGAGTCGGCGCCGGACTCGGCGGACGAGCAGGCGCGGCCCGGGAACGGCGGGGCATGACCGGCCGCACCGGCAAGCGCCTCGCCCTGCTGCTGCTCCTCGCGGGCGCCGGCCTCGGCATGCTCGCCTGGACTCAGCCGTGGGCGGCCCTCCGGCTCGCCGACGGCACCGAGCTCGCCGGCGCGGGCGCCGATGCGAGCCCCGGCACGATGGCGCTCTCGGCCGCGGCGCTCGCTGCCGTCGCCGCGCTCGCGATCGCCGGCCCCGTCTTCCGCCGCATCATGGGCGGGCTCGCCGTCGCGATCGGCGCGCTCGCCGTCTGGGTGGCGCTCGCCGTCGACCCGTTCCGCGCGCTCGGCGCCGAGGTGCGCCGGCACACCGCCCTCGCCGACGACCCCGCCGTGCGCGAGGCGATCGAGGCCGGCACCGGCGGGCTCACCGCCTGGCCGGTCGTCGCCGCGATCGGCGGCGCCGTCGTCGCGATCGCCGGCGCCGTCGCGATCGCCACCGCCGGCCGCTGGCCCGCCTCCGGCCGCCGCTACTCGAGCACCCGGCTCGCCGCCGACCCCGCCGAGCCCGAGTCGCGCGTCGACCAGTGGGACGCGCTCTCGGCGGGGGAGGACCCCACCGGCGCCGAGCCCGACGGCGACGCGCCCGACCCGCGCCGCGCGGGGCCCGAGGCGGCCTCGGGCGACCGCGAAGCACAGTAGACTGTTCCGCAGTCTGTCGATCCTGAAGGAGTCACGCATGTCGAACCAGCCCGCCGCCGTCGAGCACCACGAGGACGAAGGCCACTCGGTCGCCGGCTGGGTCGGCGTCACGGTGATGCTCCTCGGTTTCGCCCTCGGCACCCTCGGTCTGTTCATCGACCAGATGGTCGTCGTCTGGATCGGCGTCGCCCTCATCCCGCTCGGCGCGATCCTCTGGCCCCTCCTCAAGGCGTTCGGCCTCGGTCCGAAGGCGCACTAGTGATTCTCGACGACCTGTTCGCCGGGTCGCTCGAGGACGCCGCACGGCGCCGCGCCGAGTTGCCGACGGCGCGGCTCGAGCGCATCGCGCTCGACCAGCCCGCCGCGATCGACGCGGTCGCGGCGCTGCAGCGCGCCGAGCTCGTGCACATCATCGCCGAGGTGAAGCGCGCCTCGCCCTCCCGCGGCCGGCTCGCGAACATCCCCGACCCCGCCGAGCTCGCCGGCGAGTACGCCCGCGGCGGCGCCTCGGCGATCAGCGTGCTCACCGAGGAGCGCAAGTTCCTCGGCTCGCTCGACGACCTCCGCGCCGTGCGCGCCGCGGTCGACGTGCCGGTGCTCCGCAAGGAGTTCATCGGCGAGGAGTACCAGATCCTCGAGGCCCGCGCCGCCGGCGCCGATCTCGTGCTCCTCATCGTCGCGAGCCTCGAGCAGCCCGTGCTCGAGCGGCTCGCCCGCTTCGCCGAGGAGCTCGGCATGGCCGCGCTCATCGAGGCGCACACGCGCGACGAGTTCCAGCGCGGACTCGACGCGGGCGCCCGCATCCTCGGCGTCAACGCGCGCGACCTGAAGACCTTCGAGATGCACCCCGAGCTGTTCGGCGAGCTCGCCCCCGAGTACCCCGCCGGCGTCGTGCGCGTCGCCGAGTCGGCGGTGCTGAAGCCCGAGCACGTGCGCGCCTACCGCGACGCCGGGGCCGACGCCGTGCTCATCGGCGAGGCCCTCGTCACCGGCGACGACCCCGCCGCCACGATCCAGGAATTCCGCAACGCATGACCAGCAACTACCGGCACGCCGAGGGCCCCTACTTCGGGGAGTTCGGCGGCCGCTACATCCCCGAGAGCCTCATCGCCGCGCTCGACGAGCTCGACGCCGGCTGGCGGGCGGCGAAGGCCGACCCCGAGTTCGTCGACGAGCTGCAGCGGCTCCACCGCGAGTACTCCGGCCGGCCGTCGCTGCTCGGCGAGGCGCCGCGCTTCGCCGAGCACTGCGGCGGCGCCCGCATCCTGCTCAAGCGCGAGGACCTCAA
>JAAYAS010000080.1 GCA_012719255.1 Microbacteriaceae bacterium
GCCCGTCTCGTACAGGCCGCCGCCGGCGAGCAGCGGCACGACCGAGAGCATCTTGGCGCTGGTACCGAGCTCGAGGATGGGGAACAGATCCGTCAATTAGTCGCGCGGCACGTTGCCGGTGACCGAGATCGTGTCCTTCCCCTCGCGCAGGCGACCGAGCGTGTAGCGGATGGCGTCCACCGGAGCCTTGATCGAGATCTCGAGGCCTTTGGTGTCGTGCTCGGGCAGGTACGCCTTCACCTTTTGGATCAAGTTCGCGTCGTGCGCGCGCTTCTCGTCGAGCCAGAACACGGCCGGCGCCCCCGTGGCGCGCGCGCGCGTGACGGCGAGCTTCACCCAGTCGCGGATGGGGGCGTCCTTCGTCTGGCAGGCGCGCCAGATGTCGCCGGCGGCGACGTCGTGCGACATGAGCACCTCGCCGGCCGAGTTCACGACCTCGACGCGGCCGTCGGCGTCGATCTCGAAGGTCTTGTCGTGCGAGCCGTACTCCTCGGCCTTCTGGGCCATGAGGCCGACGTTCGGCACGGTGCCCATGGTGGTGGGGTCGTAGGCGCCGTTCGCCTTGCAGTCGTCGACGACGGCCTGGTAGACGCCGGCGTACGACGAGTCGGGCAGCACGGCGATGGTGTCGGCCTCCTGGCCGTCGGGGCCCCACATCTTGCCGCCGATGCGGATCATCGCGGGCATCGAGGCGTCGACGATCACGTCGCTCGGCACGTGCAGGTTGGTGATGCCGCGGTCGCTGTTCACCATGGCGAGGCGGGGGCCGTCGGCGTAGCCCTGCTCGATCGCGGCGAGGATGCCGTCGCGCTCGGGGAGGTCCTGCACGCCGGCGATGATGCCGGCGAGGCCGTTGTTCGGCGAGAGGCCGGCGGCGGCGAGCACCTCGCCGTACTGCTCGAACAGCGCCGGGAAGAAGGCGCGCACGACGTGGCCGAAGATGATCGGGTCGGAGACCTTCATCATCGTCGCCTTGAGGTGGGTCGAGAACAGCACGTCCTCGGCCTTCGCGCGGGCGACCTGCTCGCGGAGGAACTCGTCGAGCGCGGCGGCGCGCATGACGGTCGAGTCGACGACCTCGCCCTCGAGCACCTTGAGGCCGGTCTTGAGCTCGCGGGTCGCGCCGTCGGCGGCGACGAGGCGGATGGTGAGCTCGTCGTCGGCGGACAGCACGACCGACTGCTCGTTGCTGCGGAAGTCGTCGGCGCCCATGGTGGCGACCTCGGTCTTCGAGTCGGCGCTCCAGGCGCCCATCGAGTGCGGGTTCTTGCGGGCGAAGTTCTTCACCGCGATGGGGGCGCGGCGGTCGGAGTTGCCCTCGCGGAGGACGGGGTTCACGGCCGAGCCCTTGATCTTGTCGTAGCGGGCCGAGATCTCGGCCGACTCGTCGTAGGCGGGCACGTCGAAGCCCTGCGCCTGCAGCTCGGCGATGGCCGCCTCGAGCTGCGGCTGCGAGGCCGAGATGTTCGGCAGCTTGATGATGTTCGCCTCGGGGGTCGTGGCGAGCTCGCCGAGCTCGGCGAGGGCGTCGCCGATGCGCTGCTCGTCGGTGAGGCGCTCGGGGAAGGTCGCGAGGATGCGGCCGGCGAGCGAGATGTCGCGGGTCTCGATCTCGACGCCGGCGGTGCCGGCGTACGCCTGGATCACGGGCAGGAACGAGTAGGTCGCGAGGAGCGGGGCCTCATCGGTGTGCGTGTAGATGATCTTCGCCATGGTTGGACGGCACTCCCTATCGAAGTTCGGCGGACGTTGCGGAGAAGAAGGCTCGTGGCCGAGATATCTCGACGTCAAGATTTCTCCGTCGATCCTATCCGACGGGGCTCGGATGCGGCTGGCCGGGATGCGGCGGCCGGCACGCCGCGGGGTCACCCGCAGCGCGAGAGGGCGGGGTCGGTCTCGACCCCGATCGCATCGACGAGCGCGCCGTCGTCGCCGACCTCGACCGTGAGCACGATCGTCTCGAGCGGCTGCTCGAAGCGGCGCTCCTCGCCGTCGGCCGTCTCGACGCGCAGGTCGCCGGAGTCGAGGCACAGCGCCACCCGGTGGTGCACGACGCCGTCCTCGGTCCACGTCGCGAGGTGCGCGGGGTCGCGGATGGTCTCCTCGCCGTGGATCGTGCCGTCGAAGCCGGCCATGCCCTGCAGCTCGGCGGCGGTGGCGAGGACCATGTCGTCGGTGAAGGTCGTGCGCCACCGCTCGACGGCCTCGGTCGTGGCGGCCGAGCCGTGCTTGACGGCGTTCCCGACCTCGCGCCGGCGGTCGAGGAAGTCGGCGAACGCGGCGACGGCGAGGTCGACGGCCTCGGACTCGGCGGCCGCGGCCCGGCCGCCGAGCCCGAGGAGCGATCCCGCGCCGCCGATGACGACGGCGGCGGCGAGCACGAGGTGGGCGACGACGGCGCCGATGACGGCGATGACGACGGCGGGCTTGCGCATGCGGGGGCTCCCTTTCGCGAGGGCGCCGCGGGATGCGGATGCGGGGTGCGGCGCCGGCGGCGAAGGTAGCGGGGGCGCGCGACGGGGCGCGGGATGCATCCACAGCCCGCCGGAGATTCCACAGGGTCGGGGAGGGAGTCCTCGGCGGGCTCAGGGGCCCGAGCACCGTTCCGGAGCGCTGAGCCCGTCGAAGTGCGGACCGGACCCTTCGACGGGCGCAGGGGCCTGAGTTCTCGGTCGAAGCCCGGTCGGACCCCTCGACGGGCGCAGGAGCCCCGGGGCGCCCGGCGCGTCAGGCGAGGTCGAAGGAGTGCTCGACCGCGCGGCGCCACCCGGCGAGCAGGCGCTCGCGCTCGGTCGCGGCCATCGCCGGGGCGAAGCGGCGGTCCTCCCGCCAGAGCTCGCGCAGCTCGTCGAGCCCGCTCCAGAACCCCACGGCGAGGCCCGCCGAGAACGCCGCCCCGAGCGCCGTCGTCTCGACGACCGCGGGCCGCACGACCTCGACGTCGAGCGCATCGGCCTGGAACTGCATCAGCGCGTCGTTCGCGGTCATGCCGCCGTCGACGCGCAGCTCGCGCAGCGGCCGGCCGGCGTCGGCGTCGGCGGCGCGCACGACGTCGGCGACCTGGTAGGCGGTCGCCTCGAGCGCGGCGCGGGCGAGGTGGCCGGCGCGCACGTAGCCGGTGAGCCCCGTGATCACGCCCCGCGCATCCGGCCGCCACCACGGCGCGAACAGGCCCGAGAAGGCGGGCACGATGTAGCAGCCGCCGTTGTCGTCGACGGTGGCGGCGAGCTCCTCGATCTCGGGCGCCGACGAGATGAGCCCGAGGTTGTCGCGCAACCACTGCACGAGCGCGCCGGTCACCGCGATCGACCCCTCGAGCGCGTAGACCGGGGCGTTGTCGCCGAGCCGGTAGGCGAGCGTCGTGAGCAGGCCGTGCTCGGAGCGCACCGGCTCGCCGCCGGTGTTCGTGATGAGGAACGCGCCGGTGCCGTAGGTGCACTTCGCCTCGCCCGGGCCGAACGCCGCCTGGCCGAAGGTCGCGGCCTGCTGGTCGCCGAGGATGCCGGCGATGGGGGTGCGGCGCAGCAGCGAGACGTCGGCGGCGGCGCCGTACACCTCGCTCGACGAGGCGATGCGGGGGAGCATGGCGCGCGGCACGCCGAAGGCGGCGAGCAGCTCGTCGTCCCACTCGCACGAGTCGAGGCCCATGAGCATCGTGCGGGAGGCGTTCGTCACATCGGTGACGTGCACGCCGCCGCGCGGCCCGCCGGTGAGGTTCCAGACGAGCCAGCTGTCGATCGTGCCGAAGAGCACCTCGCCGGCCTCGGCGCGCTCGCGCAGGCCGGGCGCCTCCTCGAGCAGCCACACGAGCTTCGGCGCCGAGAAGTAGGTGCTCAGCGGCAGCCCGCAGCGCTCGCGGAAGCGGTCGAGGTCGGGCGCGCCGTCGCCCTCGGCGGCGAGCCGGTCGACGACGACCTGCGTGCGGGTGTCCTGCCACACGATCGCGGGATGCACGGGCTCGCCGGTGGCGCGATCCCACACGACGGTCGTCTCGCGCTGGTTGGTGATGCCGACGGCGGCGAGGTCGTGGCGGGTGATCTCGGCGTCGGCGAGCGCGATGCCGACCACCTCGCGGGCGTTCGCCCAGATCTCGGCGGCGTCGTGCTCGACCCAGCCGGGCCGCGGGTAGTGCTGCCGGTGCTCCTTCTGGCCGCGGCCCCGGATGCGCCCGGCGCGGTCGATGACGAGCGCGCGCGTCGAGGTGGTGCCCTGGTCGATGGCGCAGACGAACTGCGGGACGTCGTTGTCGTGCATCCCGCCAGTATCGCGCCGGCCTCTGGGAGCCGCGCCCCGCCCGAACGGACGAGCCGCGCATCCAGCCCGGCCGGATAGGCTGATGGGGTGACTGAATTCGAAATCGGCCGGGCCAAGCGCGCCCGCCGCGTGTACTCGTTCGACGACGTGGCGATCATCCCCTCGCGCCGCACCCGCGACCCCGAGGACGTGTCGACCGCCTGGAAGATCGACGCGTTCGAGTTCGAGGTGCCGTTCATGGCCGCGCCGATGGACTCGGCGATGAGCCCGGCGACCGCGATCGAGTTCGGCCGGCTCGGCGGCCTCGGCGTCCTCGACCTCGAGGGCCTGTGGACCCGCTACGACGACCCGGAGCCGCTGCTCGCCGAGATCGCCGACCTGCCCGTGAAGCAGGCGACGAGCCGCATCCAGGAGATCTACCGCGAGCCCGTGAAGGGCGAGCTCATCAAGGCGCGCCTCGCCGAGATCCGCGACGCCGGCGTCGTCGTCGCCGGCGCCCTCTCGCCGCAGCGCACGCAGGAGCACTACGAGGACGTGCTGCACGCCGGCGCCGACCTGTTCGTGATCCGCGGCGCCACCGTCTCGGCCGAGCACGTGTCGACGCGGCAGGAGCCGCTCAACCTCAAGAAGTTCATCTACGAGCTCGACACCCCCGTCATCGTCGGCGGCGCGGCGAGCTACACCTCGGCGCTGCACCTCATGCGCACCGGCGCGGCCGGCGTGCTCGTCGGCTTCGGCGGCGGCGCGGCCTCGACCACCCGTCGGGTGCTCGGCATCCAGGCGCCGATGGCGACCGCGGTCGCCGACGTCGCCGGCGCGCGCCGCGACTACATGGACGAATCCGGCGGCCGCTACGTGCACGTCATCGCCGACGGCGGCGTCGGCACCTCGGGCGACATCGTCAAGGCGATCGCCTGCGGCGCGGATGCGGTGATGCTCGGCGCGGCGATCGCGCGCGCCACCGATGCGCCCGGCCGCGGCTGGCACTGGGGCGCCGAGGCGCGCCACGACCGGCTGCCGCGCGGCAACCGCGTCGAGGTCGGCCAGGTCGGCACGCTCGAGCAGATCATCAACGGCCCCGCCGAGCAGGCGCACGGCGAGTCGAACCTCGTCGGCGCGCTGCGCTACGCGATGGCGAACACCGGCTACACCGACGTGAAGTCGTTCCAGCGGGCCGAGCTCGCCGTGCTCGACTCGACCGTCGCCCAGTAGCGGAGGTCGCGCGCACCGCATGTTGAGGACCATGGTCGAGCCGAAGTGGCTCGCGCTGCTCGTGGGCGTGCTCGTCACGGTCGCCGCCTTCGGCTGGCTCGGCTGGTGGCAGCTCACCTCGGCGTTCGACTCGGCGCTGCCGCCCGAGGATGCGGAGGCGTACGAGACGGCCGTGCCGCTCGGCGAGCTCATCGCCCCCGGCGACGGGCTCGTCGAATCGGCCGCCGCGCGCCCGGTCACCGCGACCGGCTGGCTCGACCTGCGCGAGCCGATCGCCGTCGCCGAGCGCGTGCAGGGCGAGGAGGTCGGCTACTGGCTCGTCGGCCGCTTCGTCGTCGCCGACGCCGGCGCCGGCTCGCTCGTGAACGCGCCGGCCGAGGGCGCCGACGGGGCCGCGACGGTCGCGTCGGTGCTGCCGAGCGCGCCGGTGGCCGTCGCCTGGGCCGCCGATCGGGATGCGGCGCTCGCGGCTGGCGAGCGGCTCGCCGCCGAGCTGCCGGCGCTGCCCGGTCCGTATGCGGCGGCCTCGGCCGGCGCGGCGCTCGGCGCCGGCGCCTACGAGCTCGGCGCGCAGCTGCAGCCCGGTCAGGATCCGCGGGTCGTGCGCGACCACCCGGCGGAGCGCAGCGTCGAGGCGATGTCGCCCGGCCAGCTCATCAACCTCTGGGGCGAGCCCTCGCCGGGCTACTACTCGGCGTACCTCGTCGCTGACGAGGCGTTCGGCGCGGCGCTGCCCGAAGGCGCGGCGCTGCCCGACGGGGTCGAGGCGATCGATGTCGTGCCGGTCGACCAGAGCCTGCAGCTCAACCTGCTCAACATCTTCTACGCCATCGAGTGGGCGATCTTCATCGTGATGGCGTTCTACATCTGGTGGCGCCTCGTGCGCGACGACCACGACGCGCGGGTCGCGCGCGCCGAGGGCGCCGACGAGCGGCTCGCCGCCGAGATCCGCCGCGAGAAGCTCCGCGAGCTCGCCGCGCGCCGCGCGCCGGCCGCACCGCCCGCATCCGATTTCGACAGCCGCCCGCGCGACGCGGGCACGGAGGACCGATGAACCGCACCACCGCCCCGCGCGAGCTCGACCCGAACGCGATCCCCGCGCCGAGCGAGTTCCCCCGCATCCGCGCCTACCTCCGCTTCTACAAGGTCACCTCGTGGATCACCGGCATCCTGCTGCTGCTGCTCGTCGTCGAGATGGTGCTGAAGTACGCGTGGAACCTCGAGATCGAGCTCGGCGGCCCGTTCGGCCTGCTCGCGCTCGTGCCCGACGGCACGGTGACCGCGATCAACCTCTCGCGGTGGATCCTCATCGTGCACGGCTGGTTCTACGTGATCTACCTCATCGCCTGCTACCTCGTCTGGCAGAAGATGAAGTGGGAGCTCGGCTGGCTGCTCGCGCTGGCGGGCGGCGGCGTCGTGCCGTTCCTCTCGTTCATCACCGAGTGGCTGATGTCGCGCCGCACCGAGCGGCAGCTCGCCGAGTACCGCGCCTACTGGGATGCGGTCGGCGACGAGGAGGAGCGGCTCGCCGAGGTCGAGGCGTCGCTCACCGACGAGGAGCGCGCCGCGCTCGACGCCGAGGTCGCCGAGGAGCTGCGCCGCCGCGACGGCGAGGGCTGAGCCCGGCGCCCGGGCGGCGCCCCGCCGACCGGCCGCGGCGCCCCGCGCCCGCGTCCCGGCGCATGCCGAACGGGCCTAGAATGGCCGGGTGACCGCAACCACTTCCGCCCGTCCCGTGCTCGTCGTCGACTTCGGCGCGCAGTACGCCCAGCTCATCGCCCGCCGCGTGCGCGAGGCGAGCGTCTACTCGGAGCTCGTGCCGAACTCGATCACCGCCGCCGAGGTGCGCGAGCGCGACCCGCTCGCGATCGTCCTCTCGGGCGGTCCGTCGAGCGTGTACGCCGACGACGCGCCCGCCTTCGACGCCGAGATCTTCGAGCTCGGGGTGCCGGTGCTCGGCATCTGCTACGGCTTCCAGACCATGGCGACCGCCCTCGGCGGCGAGGTGGCGCGGACCGGCCGGCGCGAGTACGGCTCGACGCAGGTGCGCCTCGCCGACGCCGCGACCGACTCGCCGCTGCTCGCCGAGCAGCCCGCCGACCAGGTGGTGTGGATGAGCCACGGCGACGCGGTGGCGACCGCGCCCGAGGGCTTCACGGTGCTCGCCTCGACCGCCGACACCCCGGTCGCCGCGTTCGAGCACCGCGAGAAGGGCCTCTACGGCGTGCAGTGGCACCCCGAGGTGCTCCACTCCGAGCACGGCCAGCGCGTCATCGAGGCGTTCCTGCACCGCGCCGCGGGCATCCCCGCCGACTGGAGCCCCGCGTCGATCATCGACGAGCAGGTCGCCCGCATCCGCGAGCAGATCGGCGACGACGAGGTGATCTGCGGCCTCTCGGGCGGCGTCGACTCGGCCGTCGCGGCCGCGCTCGTGCAGCGCGCCGTCGGCGAGCGGCTCACCTGCGTGTTCGTCGACCACGGCCTGCTGCGCCGCGACGAGCGCCGCCAGGTCGAGGAGGACTTCGTGAAGGCGACCGGCGTGCGCCTCGTCACCGTCGACGCGCGCGAGCAGTTCCTCGGCGAGCTCGCCGGCGTCACCGACCCCGAGACGAAGCGCAAGACCATCGGCCGCGAGTTCATCCGCGTGTTCGAGCAGACCGCCGCGCAGCTCGTCGAGGAGTCGAAGCACGACAGCATCCCCGGCGAGATCAAGTTCCTCGTGCAGGGCACGCTCTACCCGGACGTCGTCGAGTCGGGCGGCGGCTCGGGCACCGCGAACATCAAGTCGCACCACAACGTCGGCGGCCTCCCCGAGGACATGACCTTCGAGCTCGTCGAGCCGCTGCGCGCCCTGTTCAAGGACGAGGTGCGGGCGATCGGCCGCGAGCTCGGCGTGCCCGAGGTGATCGTCTCGCGCCAGCCGTTCCCGGGCCCCGGCCTCGGCATCCGCATCATCGGCGAGGTGACGCAGGAACGGCTCGACCTGCTCCGCGAGGCCGACGCGATCGTCCGCGAGGAGCTCACCGCCGCCGGCCTCGACGCGCAGATCTGGCAGTGCCCGGTGGTGCTCCTCGCCGACGTCCGCTCGGTGGGCGTGCAGGGCGATGGCCGCACCTACGGCCACCCGATCGTGATCCGCCCGGTGTCGAGCGAGGACGCGATGACCGCCGACTGGTCGCGCCTGCCCTACGACGTCGTCGCGCGCATCTCGAACCGCATCACCAACGAGGTCGAGGGCGTCAACCGCGTCGTCATGGACGTCACCTCGAAGCCCCCGGGGACCATCGAGTGGGAGTAGCGGCCCGGCGTCAGGCGAAGAGCCTGCGCAGGGTCGCCCCGATGCCGGCGTTGATCTCGATCGCGCCGGCATCGCCGCCGTACGGGGTCGGTTCGCGGTCGACGACGACCACCGGCTTGCCGGCGCGGAGGAACAGCTGCGGGATCGCCGCGATCGGGTAGACCTGCAGCGAGGTGCCGAGCACGAGCAGCGCATCGGCCTCGTCGACGACGCCGAACGCCGCCTCGATCTCGTCGAGCCCCTCGCCGTAGAGCACGACCTCCGGGCGGATCAGCCCGCCGCACCCGCAGCGGATCGGCGCGCCCTCGCGCATCATCCCGGCGGCATCGGCCGCGCGCCCGCACGACTCGCACGAGAAACGGGCGAGGGTGCCGTGCGCCTCGATCACCCGCCGCGAGCCGGCGGCGAGGTGCAGGCCGTCGATGTTCTGCGTGACCACCGCGCCGACGCGGCCGGCGCGCTCGAGCTCCGCGAGCATCCGGTACGAGTCGTCGGGCTCGGCGGCGAACGCGAGCCGGGTGCGGAGGTACTCGTAGAAGCGCTCGGGCTCGGCGCGGAGGTAGTCGATCGACAGCACCGTCTCGGGGTGGAGCCCGTGGAAGCGGCTCGAGTAGAGCCCGCCGGGGGAGCGGAAGTCGGGCACGCCCGCCTCGGTCGACATGCCCGCGCCGGTGAGCACGGCGAAGCGGGCGGGCGGGGCGAGCGCCGTCCGGGCGGCGGCGATCGCCGGGTCGGGCGAAGCGGCGGGGGATGCGTCGGGTCGGGTCATGATCGGCCTCCGTCCCCATCCTGCCCGGCGGGGTTGTGGGGATGCGGAGCGCGGGCGCCGCGCCGGCCGCGACTACCCTGAGGGGCATGCAGTCGTTCCGCACCGCCTACACCCGCACGCCCTGGATCGCGTTCGTCGTCGACGCGGTGCTCGTGATCGTCTTCGCGGTGCTCGGGCGGGCGGCGCACGCCGAGTCGCTCTACCCGCTCGGCGTCGCGGGCACGGCGGCGCCGTTCCTCGGCGCCCTGCTGCTCGGCTGGGCGATCGTGCGGCTCACGCGCATGGCGCCGGCGGCGCCGTGGCCGAGCGGCGCGGTGATCTGGATGGTGACGGTGTCGAGCGGGCTCGCGCTGCGCATCCTGCTCGGCGCGACGGCGGCGCTGCCGTTCATCGGCGTCACCGCCGGGGTGCTGCTCGTACTCCTCCTGCTGCCGCGCATCGTCGGCTTCTCGCGCGCCGCGCTCCGCGAGGCGGGCGAGCAGGGGGCCTGAGCTCCGGGCATCCGGGCCGCGCCCTGCGCGCCGAGGTCACCCTGCAGGATGAACGATGGGGGAAAACCCGTGATTTCGTCCGCCCCTGGGGGAATCACGGGGTCGCCCGAGACGTTGACTCCGTAGACTGGCGCACGTTCCGCACCGACGACGCACGATCCCAGACGACACGACACGGAGAGACCGCATGGCCAACTTCGCGCTCGAGCGCAACCCCTACTTCAACGCCAACGCCGACCAGGCGGCGGCCCAGGCGCGCCAGCAGTACGCCCACCAGCACGGCGGGCAGCAGGCGCCGCAGCAGGGTCAGCCCTGGCAGCAGTACCCGCAGGGCGGCTACCAGCAGGGCCACCCGCAGCAGGGCTACCTCCAGCAGGGGTACCAGCAGGGCCACCCGCAGCAGCAGTGGCAGAGCATGCCGACGCCCGGCGCCGACCAGCTGAACCAGCAGTTCGACCTGCCCTCGCCGAGCGCCGACCAGATGGAGCGGATGACCGTCGAGGACACCGTCGCCAAGGGCGCGATGCTCTTCGGCCTGATGATCGCCGTCGCGGCGGTCACCTGGTTCCTCGGCCCGGAGATCGGCATCGGCCTCGCGATCGTGGGCTCGCTCGTCGCGCTCGTGCTGAGCTTCGTCATCGGCTTCCGCAAGGAGCCGAGCGTGCCGGCGATCGTCGCGTTCACCGTCGCCGAGGGCCTCCTCGTCGGCGGCTTCTCGGTGTTCCTCGAGACGCTCTACCCGGGCGTGGTCATCCAGGCCGTGCTCGCGACCCTCGCGGTCGTCGGCGTGACGCTCGTGCTCTTCCGCTCGAACAAGGTGCGCACCTCGCCGAAGGCGACGAAGTTCTTCATCATCGCGGGCGGCGCGTACCTGCTCTTCTCGCTCGTGAACTTCGGCCTCATGATGTTCGGCGTCATGGACAACCCGTGGGGCATGCGCGGCGTCGAGATCTTCGGCATCCCGCTCGGCGTCGTGCTCGGCATCTTCGCGGTGCTCATGGGCGCCTACATGCTCATCGCCGACTTCGAGTTCATCCAGAACGGCGCCCGCGCCGGCGCGCCCCGCAAGTTCGGCTGGCTCGGCGCGTACGCAGTGATCTCGACCGTGGTGTTCATCTACATCGAGCTGCTGCGCCTCCTCGCGATCCTCCGCGGCAACGACTAGGCCTCGCGGCGCAGTCGGCGCGGAAGCGGGCCGTCCCCGGATGGGGACGGCCCGCTTCGCCGTTCCCGGGGGCGACGGGGCCGGATGCGCGGGGCCGGCAACGCGGCGGGGCCGGGCGCGCGTCACCCGCGCTTCACCCGCATCCCGCATGCTGGTGCGATGGCGCACGTCCCTCGCATCATCGGCCACCGCGGCGCACCGGCGCTCGCCCCCGAGCACACGCGGGCGAGCTACCGGCTCGCGTTCGCGGGCGGCGCCGATCTCGTCGAGCCCGATGTCGTGCCGACGCGCGACGGCGCGCTCGCGGTGCTGCACGGGCCGCTCCTCGACGAGACGACCGACGTCGCGGCGCGGCCGGAGTTCGCCGACCGGTACTCGCGCAAGCGGTTCGGGCGCATCGCCGCGAGCGGCTGGTTCGCGGAGGACTTCGACTGGGACGAGCTGCGCGAGCTGCGGGCGGTGGAGCGCTGGCCGGAGGCGCGCCCCGCCTCGGCCGCGCTCGACGGCGCGGAGGGGCCGCTGCGGCTGCGCGAGCTCGTGGAGCTGGTGGCCGAGGAGGCCCCCGGCACGGGCCTCGTCATCGAGCTGAAGCACGATGCGCGGGCGCTGCTGCTCGGCCACGACTTCGTCGACCTCCTCGAGCGCGAGCTCGACGGGCTGTGGGACTCGCCCGCCCTCGAGGGCGTCGCCTGGGAGAGCTTCGAGACCGCGGCGCTCCACCGCCTGCGCGAGCGCGGCATCCCGGGCAAACGCATCGCGCTCGTCGGCGAGACGCTCGAGACGATGGACGGCGAGGAGGGCCCGGAGCGGCTGACCGCGGAGGGCCTCGACGACCTCGCCGAATGGGGCCACGGGGTGTCGGTGCGCACGGGGCTGCTCGTGCCCTACCCGGGGGAGCGGGCGATCGCCCGCGGCCGGTCGCTCGTGACGGCGGCGCACGAGCGCGGCCTCGAGGTGATGACGTTCACGCTGCGCGGCGAACCGCGCTTCGTGCCGGAGGCCTGGACCGACGCCGTCGCCCACTGGCGGGCGCTCGCGGCGACCGGCGTCGACGCGGTGTTCGCCGACGACCCGGCGGCGGTACGGGCGGCGCTCGCGGGCTGATGCGCGTGCACGATCGTCGACGCTGAGGCCCGGATCCGCGGAGCCAGGCCCCCACGTCGACGAATCTGCACGGGCACGTGCACAATCGTCGCCCAGACGCGGCGACGATGGGATTCCAGGCCGAAGCTTCGACGGATCTGCACGGGCGCGAGCACTCGGCCGCTGTCGGCGGCCCGGCCTAGGATGAACGGGTCATGCAGCCATTCGTTCTTGGTCCCGAATCGATCCCCGCCGAGCTCGTCGACGGGCTCAACCCGCCGCAGCGCGCCGCCGTCGAGCACCGCGGCGAGGCGTTGCTCATCGTCGCCGGCGCCGGCTCGGGCAAGACGCGCGTGCTCACCCACCGCATCGCCGGGCTCATCGCCACCCGCGAGGCGTGGCCGAGCCAGATCCTCGCCATCACCTTCACGAACAAGGCGGCCGCCGAGATGCGCGAGCGCGTCGGGCACCTGCTCGGCGAGGCGGTCGAGGGCATGTGGATCTCGACGTTCCACTCGGCGTGCGTGCGCATCCTCCGGCGCGAGGCCGAGCGCTTCGGCTACCCGCAGGGCTTCACGATCTACGACGCCGCCGACTCGAAGGCGCTCATCAAGCGCATCGTCAAGGCCGTCGACGCCGAATCGCTCGGGGTGAGCGTCTCGCAGGCGCAGCACCGCATCTCGGGGCTGAAGAACGAGCTCATCGACCCCGATGGGTTCAGCCGGCAGGCCGACCTCTCGAACCCTCGCGACGCGCTCGTGCTCGAGATCTACCGGCAGTACGACCGCGAGCTGCGCCGCAACCGCGCGTTCGACTTCGACGACCTCATCGCGCAGACGGTGTGGCTGTTCCGCGCGCATCCCGAGATCGCCGCCCTCTACCAGCGGCGCTTCCGGCACGTGCTCGTCGACGAGTACCAGGACACCAACCACGCGCAGTACGCGCTCATCCGCGAGCTCACCCGCCGCGCCGAGCCGCAGCACGTGCCCGCCGACACCCGAATCGCGCTCGACCCCGACGGCTCGATCCCGCCGGCCTCGCTCACGGTCGTCGGCGACTCCGACCAGTCGATCTACGCGTTCCGCGGCGCCGACATCCGCAACATCACCGAGTTCGAGCGCGACTTCCCGGGCGCGGAGGTGATCCTCCTCGAGCAGAACTACCGGTCGACGCAGAACATCCTCGACGCCGCGAACGCGGTCATCAGCCGCAACTTCGACCGCCGCGAGAAGCGGCTGTTCACCACCTCGGGCGCCGGCGCGAAGATCGTCGGCTACACCGGCTACTCGGCCCACGACGAGGCGCAGTTCGTCGCCGACGAGATCCACCTCCTCCGCGACGCCGGCACGAGCTTCAACGACATCGCCGTGTTCTACCGCACGAACGCGCAGACCCGCGCGCTCGAGGAGATCCTCATCCGCGCGGCCGTGCCCTACCGGCTCATCGGCGGCACGAAGTTCTACGAGCGCGCCGAGGTGAAGGACGTGCTCGCCTACCTCATGACCGTCGCGAACCCCGCCGACGAGCTCTCGGTGCGCCGCATCATCAACGCGCCCAAGCGCGGCATCGGGCCGGCCACCGAGACGGCGATCTCGAACTACGCCGAGGCCGAGCAGCTCACGTTCCGGCAGGCGATGGGGCGGGCGGATGCGCTCGGACTCGGCCCGAAGGTCACGCGCGAGATCGCCGCGCTCGCCGAGATCCTCGACAGGGCCGAGGCGTCGATCGCGCCCGACCGCCCGCAGGGGCCGGTGCCGGTGTCGCGGATGCTCGCGACGCTGCTCGGCGACGTGCGCTACACCGAGACGCTGCGCGCCACCGGCAACCCGCAGGACGACGCCCGCGCCGAGAACGTCGAGGAGCTCGTCAACGTCGCCAAGGAGTTCGACAAGACCCACCCCGACGGCACCCTCGTCGACTTCCTCACCGAGGTCGCGCTCGTCGCCGCCGCCGACGACCTCGACGACGAGTCGGGCGCGGTGTCGCTGATGACGCTGCACACCGCGAAGGGCCTCGAGTTCGACGCGGTGTTCCTCACCGGCGTCGAGGAGGAGCTGCTGCCGCACCGGATGAGCGCCGACGAGCCGGGCGGGCTCGCCGAGGAGCGGCGGCTGTTCTACGTCGGCATCACCCGCGCGCGCAAGGTGCTGCACCTCTCGCTCGCGATGACCCGCACCACCTTCGGCGAGTCGTCGGTGGCGATGCCGAGCCGCTTCCTGCAGGAGATCCCCGAGGGGCTCATCGAGTGGCGGCAGTCGCCGGGCATGGCGACCTCGCTCGGCGGCACCCGACCGCGGGCGCTCAACGCGCACGGCGGCGAGGGCGGCCGCCGGCGCCGCGCCGATGGCGGCGAGCTGCCCGCGGGGCGCGGCCTGCGCAGCGAGTTCCGGCCCACCCGCGAGAACCAGCAGCGCGGCGGCCGCGTGAGCGGCGCGGTGCGCGACAACAGCGCCCTCGAGCTCGCGAGCGGCGACCGAGTGAAGCACACCGACTTCGGCGAGGGCACCGTGCGCGCCGTGCTCGGCAGCGGCACGAAGCGCATCGCCGAGGTCGACTTCGACGAGGCCGGCCGCAAGAAGCTCCTCATCAAGATCGCGCCCCTCGAGAAGCTCTAGGCGGGGGCGCAGGCGCACCGGCGCGCTGCCGCTTCGAGGGAGGATGGCGCCATGAGCACCGGATCGTCGGCACCGGATGCGAGGACCGGGCGCGTGCGCCGACCGCAGGGCGCGCATCCCAGGGTGTCGGCCCGAGGCCGGCGGCGACGCGTGCGAGACTGAATCACTTGATTCCGCGTAAGGCAGGTTGATCGTGCGCTCGGCACAGGCAGGCGTCATCGGGCTCGGCTCCGTCGGGGCGTTCGCGCTCTTCGAGCTCGCGCGCCGCGGCGTCGAGGTCGTCGGTCTCGAGGCGTTCGGCGTCGGCAACGACCAGTCGGCGGTCGGCGGCGACTCGCGGCTCTTCCGCCGCCTCTACCGCGAGGGCCCGGCCTACCACGGCCTGCTCGAGCGGGCGCTCGAACTCTGGCGCGAGACGGATGCGCGGCTGCCGGGCGCGTTCGTGCAGTGCGGCGCGCTGTCGATCGTGCCGCAGGGCTCGCTCTACGCCTTCGACCTCGAGGCCTACGGCGAGCGCTTCGGCGTCGACTACGAGCTGCTCGACGCCGACGAGGTCGCCGAGCGCTTCCCGCAGTTCGCGCATCCCGGCGGCGACGTCGGCTACTGGGACCCCGCCGGCGGCTACGTGCGCACCGACCTCGTGGTGCGCGACGCCGTCGACCGCGCCCTCGAGCACGGCGCCACCGTCATCGACCTCCCCGCGCTCGCGATCGAGCCCGGCCCCGACGGCGTCGTCGTGCGCACCGCCGAGGGCGACTGGCGCTTCGACCGCGTCGTCGTCGCCGCCGGCGCCCGCACGCCGCTCCTGCTGCCCGGGTTCGGCCGCATCGCCGCACCGCAGCTGCAGGTGATGACCTGGTTCCAGGCCACCGATCCCGAGCGCTTCCGCGCCGCGACGATGCCGGTGTTCATCCGCGAGGGCGCCGGCTTCCACGCCTACGGGGCGCCCGCGCTCGACGGCCTCCACGTCAAGGTGTCGGGCCTCACCGAGCGCCGCCCGGCGGTGTTCGACGGGCTCGCCTACGACCAGTCGGTGACGCCCGACGACCTCCGCGACGCCGAGGCGCGCATCCCGCTCGTGCTCGACGACCTGCATCCGCTGCCCGTGCGCACGGCGATCTACCCTGAGCTCTACTCGCACGACGGCCGCTTCGTGATCGATTTCGTCGACCCCGAGCAGCGCGTGCTCGCGGCGACCGCGTTCTCGGGCAAGGGCTTCAAGATGGCGAACGCGATCGGCGAGCACGTCGCCCGGGTGCTCGTCGGCGAGGCCGTGACGAACCCCGACTTCGGGCTCGCGCGCTTCGCCGACGCGCCGACGCCGACCCCCACCGACCCCGAGCGGGAGGCGCACGCCGACCAGGCGGCCTGACGGCACCGCGCCTCGCCGCGGCGGCGGGCCGCGCGTGGCCCGTTCGGGCCATTCCGGGCGCCCGCGCCGCGCGGACCGCGCGCGCCGGCGCCCCCGCCTGCGAGACTCGGGCCATGACCCCGAACCGCGCCGAGCTCGAGGCGCTCGCCCGACGCGTGCTCGACCGCATCCGCGACGAGCTCGCCGCCCGCGGCAGCGGCCTCGTCGCCGACGGCGCGCTCGCCATCGGCATCGAGCCGCAGGCGCGCTCGATCCTCGCCGAGGCGCTGCTCGCCGTCGACGCCGGGCTGCCGGCCACCGACCTCGGCACCGTCGACTACCGCGACGCCGACCTGCTCGCCAAGGGCCGCGCGCTCGCGCAGCGCGACTTCGACCCGGCCGAGCCGCTCGTCGTCGGCGAGCTGCTCTTCGGCGTCGCGCTGCCCGAGCTCGCCCGGCTGCTGCCCGGCGCCGATCCGATCGCCCTCGCGCGGGCGCTCCACCACGCGATCTGGCGGCGGTTCCCGATCGCCGCCGTGAGCTACGTCGAGCTGCTGCGCGAGCAGCTGCGGCGCACCGAGTCGTCGGCCCGCGAGCAGCTCGCGCGCGAGCTCCACGACCGCATCGCCCACGACCTCCTCGCGGGCGTGCAGCGGCTCGAGCTCGCCCGGCTCGCGCCCGACGACGCCGCCGCCGA
>JAAYAS010000081.1 GCA_012719255.1 Microbacteriaceae bacterium
GCGGCACCGGCGCCCGCGGCCGCCGCCGCACCACGGGCCTGCGCCACCAGCGGCGCGAGGCCGAGCTCAACCCGCCCGCCGACCGCGACGTGTTCGAGGGCATCGTCGACGCCCTCCGCGAGCTCGAGCGCGAGGAGCCGGGCGATGTGCTCGTGTTCCTCAGCGGCGAGCGCGAGATCCGCGACGCCGAGGAGGCGATCCGCGGCAGCCTCGCCGGCCGCAACCGCGACGACACCGAGGTGCTCCCCCTCTACGGCCGGCTCAGCGCCCGCGACCAGCACCGGGTGTTCGAGCGGCGCCGCGCCCCGGGCATCCGCCGCCGCGTCGTGCTCGCGACGAACGTCGCCGAGACGAGCCTCACGGTGCCGGGCATCGCCTACGTCATCGACACCGGCCTCGCCCGCATCTCGCGCTACTCGACGCGCTCGAAGGTGCAGCGGCTGCCGATCGAGCCGGTGAGCCGGGCCTCGGCGAACCAGCGCTCGGGCCGCAGCGGCCGCACCCGGCCGGGCATCGCCATCCGCCTCTACGGCGAGGACGACTTCGAGTCGCGGCCCGAGTTCACCGACCCCGAGATCCTCCGCACGAACCTCGCGAGCGTGCTGCTGCAGATGATCTCGCTCGGGCTCGGCGCGATCGACGACTTCCCGTTCCTCACCCCGCCCGATCCGCGCGGCGTGCGCGACGGCGTCGAGCTGCTCCGCGAGCTCGGGGCGATCGGCCCTTCGACCGGTCGGCCGGCGCAGGGCGACGGGGGCGCGAGGCCGCCGCGCCTCACCCGCATCGGCCGCGAGCTCGCCCGGCTGCCGATCGAGCCGCGCTACGCCCGGATGGTGCTCGCCGGCCGCGCCGAGGGCGTCGCCCGCGAGACGGTGATCATCGTCGCCGGCCTCACGGTGCAGGACCTCCGCGAGCGCCCGCTCGAGCACCGGCAGCACGCCGACGAGCTGCACGCGCGCTTCAAGGACCCGACGAGCGACTTCCTCGGCCTGCTGAAGCTCTGGTACTACCTCGAGGAGCTCGGCGACGAGCTGAGCTCGAGCGCGCTGCGCCGCCGCATGAAGGCCGAGTACCTGAACTTCGTGCGCTGGCGCGAGTGGCAGGACCTCGTGCGGCAGCTGCGCGAGGTGACCCGGCCGCTCGGCATCGACACCTCGCGCCGCGAGGGCGGCGCGGCCGATCCGGATGCGGTGCACCGGGCGCTGCTCACGGGCCTGCTCAGCCACCTCGGCATCCGCGACGAGCTGAAGCGCGACTACCTCGGGGCGCGCGGCACGCGGTTCCGCATCTTCCCCGGCTCGGCGCTCGCGAAGCAGCAGCCGGATGCGGTGATGGCGGCCGAGCTCGTCGAGACCTCGCAGCTGTTCGCGCGCACCGTCGCGCGCATCGATCCGGCGTGGGCGGAGGCGGCGGCGGGCGATCTCGTGAAGCGCCGCTACGCGGAGCCGCACTGGGAGCGCAAGCAGGGGCAGGCGGTGGCGAGCGAGACGGCGACGCTCTACGGCGTGCCGATCGTGCGGAACCGCCGCGTCGGCTTCGCGAAGGTCGACCCGGCGTGGAGCCGCGATCTGTTCATCCGGCACGCGCTCGTCGAGGGCGATTGGACCGGCCGCTACCCGTTCGAGCGCCGCAACCGGCAGTTGCGCCGGGAGGTCGCCGAGCTCGAGGAGCGCACCCGGCAGCGCGGCCGCGTCGCCGACGACGAGGCGCTCGTCGAGTGGTTCGACGAGCGGCTGCCCGACGACGTCGTCTCGCAGCCGACCTTCGACCGCTGGTGGCGCGAGGCGCAGCGGGAGCGGCCCGAGCTGCTCGACCTCACCCGCGCCGACCTGCTCGGCGACGACGCCGGCCCCGACGACGAGGGCGCCTTCCCGCGCGAGTGGCGGCAGGGCGATCAGCGGTTGAAGCTCCGCTACAAGTTCGACCCGTACGCGCCCGACGACGGCGTCACCGCGACGGTGCCGCTGCCGCTGCTCGCCCGGCTCGACCCGGTCGGCTTCGACTGGGGCGTGCCGGGGATGCGCGCCGAGCTCGTCGCGGCGCTGCTGAAGTCGCTGCCGAAGGCGACGCGGCGCAACTTCGTGCCGGCCGCCGATTGGGCGCGCCGGCTGCTCGCCCTCGTCGACGACCGCGACGGCGGCACGACGCCGGTCGGCGGCTTCCGCCCCGACCGGGGCGAGGCCGTGCCGGGCCCGCTCACCGAGGTGCTGCACGGGCACCTGCAGCGCGAGGGCGGCATCCGCTTCGACGCCGCCGAGTTCGACTGGGAGAAGGTGCCCTCGCATCTGCGGATGCGGTTCCGCGTCGTCGGCGACGACGGCCGCGAGCTCGGCGCCGGCGACGATCTCGAGGCGCTGCAGCAGCGGCTGAAGCGGGCGAGCGAGGCGTCGCTCGCGAAGGCGACGAGCATGGCGGCGGCGCTGCAGGATGCGGGGATCGCGCCGGAGGCGGGGCGGCGGCAGCGCCGCGGCCGCGGTCGCGGCGGCGACACCCCGTCGCCGAGCGCGCCGGCCGCCGCACCGGCGCCCGCCGCCGACTCCCCCGCCCCCGTCGCCGAGCAGCGCGACCTCGACGCCTGGCCGCTCGACGAGCTGCCGGCCTCGTTCGACCTGCGGCAGCGCGGCGGCGTGATCCGCGCCTACCCGACGCTGAAGCTCGCCGATCCGGCGCATCCGGGCCGCAGCCGCATCGACCTCGCGCTCGCGACCACCGCCGACGACCAGGCGCGCGAGCATCCGCGGGCGGTCGCGGCGCTGCTCGCCCGCTCGGTGCCGACGCCGGCGGGCTACGTGCAGGCGCACCTCACCGCGGCCGAGAAGCTCTCGCTCGCGGCGAGCCCGTACCGCTCGACCGAGGCGCTGCTCGCCGACGTGCTCGCGGCGCTCGCCCGGGATGCGCTGCCGGCCGAGCCGGTGCGCACCCGCGCCGGTTTCGAGGCGCTGCGCGACCGCTTCAACGCGGGGCTCGTCGACGCGATGTTCGACGCGGTGAAGCTCGTCGCGCAGGTGCTGCAGGCGCACCGCGAGGCGACCGTCGCGATCAAGGACGCGAACGCGCTCGCCCACCTCGGCTCGCTCGCGGATGCGAAGGCGCAGCTCGCAGCGCTCGTGCACGACGGCTTCGTGTCGCGCACCGGCATCGAGCGGCTGCGGCAGCTGCCGCGGTACCTCCGGGCGGTGACGCACCGCATCGAGCGGCTCGGGCAGAACGCGGCGCTCGAGCGCGCGGGCTCGATCGAGATGGAGCAGATGCTCGCGCTCTACCGCGAGGCGGGCGGCGAGCTGCCGTCGGCCCCGGATGCGCCGGCGGGGCTCGTGCGGGCGCGCTGGCTGCTCGAGGAGCTGCGGGTGAGCCTGTTCGCGCAGCAGCTCGGCACCGCCGAGCCGGTGTCGCCGAAGCGGCTGCGGAAGGCGATCGCCGAGCTCGACTGAGCTCCGGTCGACGCAGTGCGCGACACCTGTCGGGCTTCACTCATCCGCGCTTCCTAGGCTGGACGTGCCCCATCCCCCACCAGCGCCTCGGCGATCGGCCGGGGCGGGAATCAGGAGTCGCCATGCGCGCATGGATGTTCCACACCACCCACCAGCCCTTCGAGCGCGTCGACATCGACGAGCCCACCGCCGGCCCCGGCAAGGTCGTCGTCGACGTGAAGGCCGCGGGCCTGTGCCACTCCGACGTCGGCATCCTCGAGGACCCGAAGTGGCTCGCGAACATGACCCCGCCGGTCGTGCCCGGCCACGAGACCGCCGGCGTCATCAGCGAGGTCGGCGAGGGCGTCACCGACTGGAAGGTCGGCGACAAGGTCGCCGTCTGGCCGATGATCGGCCCCTTCGGCTACAACGTCAACGGCGGCTGGGAGGACCGCGCCGAGGCCGATCAGGACCAGCTCGTCCGCATCCCCGAGGGCGTCAGCTTCGCCCAGGCGGCGGCGGCGACCGACGCCGGCATGACCTCGTCGGGCGCGGTGTTCGGCACCGGCGGCGCGAAGAAGGGCGACAAGGTCGGCATCATCGGCTACGGCGGTCTCGGCATGATCGGCGCCAGGCTCGCGGCCCTCGAGGGCTGCGAGGTGTACGTCGCCGAGATCAAGGAGGACGTCTGGGACGCCGCGAAGGAGGCCGGCGCCGTCAAGGTGGCGAAGGACATCAGCGAGTTCAAGGACGACGAGCTCGACATCATCGTCGACTTCGCCGGCTTCGGCACCACCACCGCGGCCGCGATCGAGACCGTGAAGTTCGGCGGCAAGGTCGTGCAGGTCGGCATGGGCCGGCTCGAGTCGACGATCAACACCTACGCGCTGATCCTCGGCAAGGTGCAGCTGCTCGGCTCGATGGGCGGCGAGAAGAGCGACATCGAGCGCGTCATGAAGTGGATCTCGACCGGCGACCTCGTGCCGCAGATCACGATGATCGACTTCGAGGAGATCGCCGACGGCGTGCAGATGCTCCACGACGGCAAGGTCTCGGGCCGCCTCGTCGCGCACGTCGCCGACTAATTTATATGCATACGCATATACTTGACCTGTTCACGAACGCCGCGATGAGCGGCGGGATTGGAGTTCACCCATGAAGGCCTGGTACTTCCACGGCACCGGCAAGCCCTTCGAGCGCGTCGACATCGACGAGCCCACCGCGAGCCCCGGCAAGGTGGTCATCGACGTGAAGGCGGCGGGCCTGTGCCACTCCGACGTCGGCATCCTCGAGGACCCGAAGTGGATGGCGTTCACGAAGACCCCGGTCGTGCCCGGCCACGAGACCGCGGGCGTCATCAGCGAGGTCGGCGAGGGCGTCACCGAGTGGAAGGTCGGCGACAAGGTCGCCGTCTGGCCGATGATCGGCCCGTTCGGCTACGGCGTCAACGGCGGCTGGGAGGAGCGCGCGGAGGCCGACCCCGAGCAGCTCGTGCGCATCCCCGACGGCCTCTCGTTCGAGCTCGCCGCGGCCGCGACCGACGCGGGCATGACCTCGTCGGGCGCGGTGTTCGGCAAGGGCCGCGTGCAGGCCGGCATGAAGGTCGGCATCATCGGCTACGGCGGCCTCGGCCAGGTGGGCGCCCGCCTCGCGCACCTCGAGGGCGCCGAGGTCTACGTCGCCGAGATCAAGGAGGACGTCTGGGACGACGCCAAGAAGAACGGCGCCGTCAAGGTCGCGAAGAGCATCACCGAGTTCAAGGACGACCAGCTCGACGTCATCATCGACTTCGCCGGCTTCGGCACCACGACGAACGAGGCCGTGAACACGGTGAAGTTCCAGGGCCGGGTCGTCATCGTCGGCATGGGCCGCCTCGAGGCGACCCTCGACACCGACGTGATGATCCTCAACCAGGTCGAGGTCGTCGGCTCGAACGGCGGCTCGAAGGACGACATCGAGACCGTCATGAAGTGGATGGCCTCGGGCGACCTCTCGCCGCAGATCACGATGATCGACTTCGAGGAGATCGCCGACGGCGTGCAGATGCTGCACGACGGCAAGGTGACCGGCCGCCTCGTCGCGAAGGTCGCCGAGTAGCGATCGCCTTCGCCTCGTTCGCCCCGTCGCCTTCGGCATCCGCCGCGGCAGCGGGGCGAACGCCGTCTCCGCGCCGCTACGCTGGCGGGATGACTGCCGACGTCGCGATCGTGCCGGTCGCCTGGGACGACCCGAGGGCCGAGGCGCTGCGCCGCGAGTTCGTCGCCGAGATGGACGCGCTCTACCACGACACCCCGCCCGAGTTCGACGGCTTCTTCACCACCGACGCGCTCGAGCCGCTCGGCACCTGGCTCGGGCTCGTCGACGGCGCACCGGCCGGTCACGTCGCACTGATGCCGCTCGTCGTGCCGCAGCCCGATGCGCTCGAGCTGCGGCGGATGGTCGTGCGGCCGGGGTTCCGGCGGCTCGGGATCGCGCGGCGACTCGTCGACGCCTGCGTCGCCGGCGCCCGCGCGACGACCGCCGAGCGGCTCGTGCTCGAGTGCGGCGACCGCCAGCCCGCCGCCGCGGCGCTCTATGCGAGCAGCGGTTTCGCGCGCATCGAGAACTACCCGCCGTTCGACCGGAAGCCGGAGCAGCTGTGCTTCGGGATGCGCCTGCGCTGAGCGCGATCCGGCCCCAGCCGAGTAGCGTGGGCGCATGACGCACTTGCTCGGCATCCGACGCTTCCCCGTCAAGGCGATGGCCGGCGAGCCGCTCGATCGCGCCGAGGTGGATGCCCGCGGGCTCGTCGGCGATCGCGCCTGGGCCGTCGTCGACGCCGACGGCAAGCTCGCCACCGGCAAGCACGGTCGGCGGTTCCGGCGCTTCGATGCGATCTTCGACTTCGGCGCCGCGACGGGCGCCGACGGCGTCGTGCGCGTCGTGCGCCACCGCGGGGGCGATGGCGATGCCGTGCCGCGCGAGGCCGGCGATCCGGGGCTCGACGCCGAGCTCGCGTCGGCCCTCGAGGCGCCCGTGCGGCTGCTGCCGGAGGACGGCGTCGCGGCGCCCGGCGACTGGTTCGACTCCGGCGCGGTGTCGCTGGTGGGCAGCGCGACGGCCGCCTGGGCCGAGCGCGAGCTCGGGGCGGGTGCGGCGGTCCGGCGGCTGCGCGCGAACCTCGTCGTCGAGACGGCCGAGCCCTTCGAGGAGGAGACCTGGCTCGGCCGCCGGTTGCGGATCGGCGAGGCCGAGCTGATCGTCGAGCAGCGGATCGCCCGCTGCCGCATGGTCGACCTCGCCCAGGACGGCGTGCCCGCGCCGGCGCCCCTCCTCAAGGCGCTCGGGGCCACGCGCGACGCGAAGCTCGCCGTGTACTGCCGGCCGACGCGGGCCGGTGCGCTCGCCGTCGGCAATGCGGTCGCGCTCGTCTGACGACGGGTGTCGGGCGGGCCCGCTGCGCCCGGCCGATGTGGAGCCTCAGCGCGCTCCACCCCGCCGAGGCTGAGCCCCAACGCACTCCACCCACCGACGTGGAGCACCAGCGCACTCCGCCCCACCAATGCGCACTCCACCGGCCGACGTGGAGCCCCAGCAAGCTCCACCCCGCCGAGGTGGAGCCGCAGGAGCAGCGTGGAGTCACTGCAGGCTCCACCACTGCGCAACGACTCCACCCCGCTGAAGGTGGAGCCCCAGCGCACTCCACCCCACCGACGCGCACTCCACCCCGCCCAAGTGGGGTCGCAGCGCACTCGCCCCACCGACGTGGAGTCCCAGCACGCTCTATCCCACCGAGGTGGAGCCGCAGGAGCGGCGTGGACTCGTTGCAGACTCCACCGCTGCACAACGACTCCACCCGGCCGACGTGGAGTCTCAGCAAACTCCACCCGCCGACGTGGCGCCCCGGCGCACTCCGCCCCGCCGAGGTGGAACCTCTGAAGGCTCCACGTCGGCGGGGCGGGCGGCGGGGCAGACGGCGGGCCGGCGGCGGTGGCGGGCACCTGCGCGCCGCGCGCGCCGGCGCCTACAGCACCTTCGACAGGAAGTCCTGCGTGCGCTGGTGCTCGGGCGCGTCGAAGAGCGCCTTCGGCTCGCCGGTCTCGACGACGACGCCGTCGGCCATGAACACGACGCGGTCGGCGACCTCGCGGGCGAAGCCCATCTCGTGGGTGACGAGCACCATCGTCATGCCCGAGGCGGCGAGATCGCGGATGACCTGCAGCACCTCGCCGACCATCTCGGGGTCGAGCGCCGAGGTCGCCTCGTCGAACAGCATGATGTCGGGCGACATCGCGAGCGCGCGGGCGATCGCCACGCGCTGCTTCTGCCCGCCCGAGAGCTGCGCGGGGCGCGCATCCGCCTTGTCGGCGAGCCCGACGCGCTCGAGCAGCTCGAGCGCGCGCTTGCGGGCGTCGGCCTTCGAGGCCTTCTTCAGCTCGGTGGGGGCCATCGCGACGTTCTCGAGCACGGTCATGTTCGGGAACAGGTTGAAGTGCTGGAACACCATGCCGATGCGCTGGCGCACCTTGTCGAGCTCGGCGCCCTTCGCGGGGGCGATGTTCTCGCCGTAGACGAGCACCTCGCCGCTGGTGACGTCCTCGAGGCGGTTGAGGCAGCGCAGCAGGGTCGACTTGCCCGAGCCGGAGGGCCCGATGACGGCGACGACCTCGCCGTTGGCGACCTGCAGGTCGATGCCCTTGAGCACCTCGTTCTTGCCGAACGACTTGTGGAGGTCGCGCACCTCGATCGGGGGCACGCCGTCGGGATGCGTCGCGACGGGCGTCGTGTAGACGTGGTCGGGGTTCGTGTTGTTCGTCATGAGCGGGTCCCTACTTGTTGAACTTGCGGTCGAACCAGTTCGACAGGAGCGTGAGCAGCCAGATCACGATGAAGTAGATCGCGCCGACGACGATCCAGATCTCGAACGAGCGGAAGGTCGACGCGATGATGATGCGGCCCTGGTAGGTGAGCTCGGCGAAGCCGAGCACCGACAGCAGCGAGGTGTCCTTCAGCGTGATGATGAACTGGTTGATGAGGTTCGGCGTCATGATCTTGAACGCCTGCGGCATGACGACCTTCTGCATCGACTTGCCCCAGCCGAGGCCGAGCGAGCGCGCCGCCTCCATCTGGCCGGGGTCGACCGACTGCACGCCGCCGCGCACGACCTCGGTGATGTACGCGCCCGCGTTGAGCGAGAGCGTGATCACGCCGGCGGTGAGCGCATCCATCGGCTGCCCGGTGATCGCCGGCACGCCGAAGTAGAAGAAGAACGCCTGCACGAGCACCGGGGTGCCGCGGAAGATGTTCACGTACGCCGACGCGAGGCCGCGCAGCAGCCAGTTGCCCGAGAGCTTGAGGATGCCGAAGACGATGCCGAGGATCATCGCGAAGAAGATCGACAGCGCCGTGGCGACGAGCGTGAACCCGAGGCCCTGCATGAGCGCGGGCATCGAGGCGGCGAGCAGGCCGAAGAACCCGGTGCCGCCCTCGGCGGCCTCGATGCCGAGGTAGCGGTCGACGATGGTCTGGTAGACGCCCGAGTCCTTCGCGTTCTGCAGACCGGCGTTGAACATCTCGAGCAGCTCGGCGTTCTGGCCCTTGAGCACGGCGAAGCCGTACTGGGCGTTCGGCTCGGGGTCGGTGACGGTCTTCAGCGGCACGTTGCCCGAGGCGATGCCGAACTGCAGCACCGGCGAGTCCTCGAAGGCGGCGGCCGAGTTGCCGGTGGCGACGTCGTTGACCATGTCGGCCGAGTCGGCGAAGGCGTTGACGCTGAAGCCGTGCTCGGCGGCGAGCTCCTCGGCGAAGGCGGCGCCGGTGGTGCCGGTCTTCACGGCGACGGTCTTGCCGGCGAGGTCGGCGTACGAGGCGATGTCGCTGTCGACGGCGACGGCCATCTGGATGCCCGAGTCGAAGTACGGGTCGGAGAAGTCGAACACCTCGCGGCGCTCGTCGGTGATGCCCATGCCGGCGATCACGCCGTCGGCCTGGCCCGATTGCACGGCCTGCAGCGCGGCGTCGAAGCCGAGCGGCTGGATCTGCACCTCGAAGCCCTGGTTCGCGGCGATCGCGCGCAGGAGGTCCATGTCGATGCCGACGAGCTCGCCGCCCTCCTGATACTCGAAGGGGGCGAAGGTGGTGTCGGTGGCGATGGTGAAGGTGCCGTTCTCGACGGGGGTGTCGACGGCGAAGTTCGGGTTGGTGGGCAGGGTGCCGGGACCGCCGTCCTCGAGCTCCTCGTTGCCGAGGGCGGCGAGGCCGCCGCCGATGGCGGCCGCCTCGGGGGCGTTGTCGCCGAGGTAGTCGTCGAGGATCGCCTGGTAGGTGCCGTCGGCGATGAGGTTCTTCAGCCCGTCGTTGAACATCTCGACGAGCTCGGCGTTGTCGCCCTTCTTCACGCCGAGGCCGTAGCTCGAGGCCTTCTCCTGCTCGGTGACGGTCTTCAGCGCGACGTTGCCGGTCGCGATGCCGTAGGCGAGGATCGGGTAGTCGTCGAAGGTGGCGACCGAGTTGCCGCTGGTGACGTCGGAGTAGGCGTCGGCGGCGTCCTGGAAGCCGGTGACGGTGAAGCCGATCTCCTCGCCGAGCCGCTCGGCGAAGGCGTAGCCCTCGGTGCCGTTCTTCGCCGAGACGCGCTGGCCGGCGAGGTCGTCGTAGCTCTCGATGCCGCTGTCCTCGGCGACGGCCATCTGGATGCCGGAGTCGAAGTAGGGGTTCGAGAAGTCGAAGACCTCCTTGCGCTCCTCGGTGATCGACATGCCGGCCATGACGGCGTCGGCCTGGCCGGCCTGCACGGCGGCGAGGGCGCCGTCGAAGCCGAGCACCTTGATCTCGAGGTCGAAGCCCTGGTCGTCGGCGATGGCGTTGATGAGGTCGATGTCGATGCCGCGCAGCTCGCCGTCGCGCTCGAACTCGAACGGCGCCCAGGTGGTGTCGGTGGCGATCGTGTACGTCTGCCCGGCGCCGGGCTTCGCGTCGGCGCTCGTGATCGCGTGCGCCATGCTGACGGCGCCGCTGACGCTGAGCAGCAGGATGAGCAGGACGGCGAAGCTCGACAGGATGGTCGAGCGGTGGTGCCGCCAGTCGTGGAGTCTCGTGAGGATGTCGGGCATCCGGGGGTCCTCTCGTGGGCCTCGGGGCCGCCGAGCGGATCGCGCCCGGCGCTGAGCACCCACAAGCCTAGGGGCCGCCTGAAATCCGACTGGCAGATGCCTGTGGATTCCGGCGACCCCTGGAGACCCGTGGTATGCGGACTACTTCTCGACCGGCAGCCCCGCGGCGGCCCAGCCCGAGAACGCGCCCTCGACCTCGGCGACGTCGTAGCCGAGCGAGCGCAGCGCGTTCGCGGCGACCGACTGGCGCACGCCCGACTGGCAGTACACGAGGATGGTGCCGTCCTTCGGCAGCTCGTCCTGCTGCCAGAGGAGGCGGCCGGCGTGGAGCTGCGTCGAGCCGGGGATGTGGCCGGCGGCGTGCTCCGACTTCGCGCGCACGTCGATGAAGGCGTCGCGCTCGAAGCCCTCGACCTCCTGCGGCTGGATGACGGTGGGCCGGAAGGTCTCGAGACCGTCGATCGAGGTGCGGTAGCCGACCACCTTGTCGATGCCGACGCGCACGAGGTGGTCCCAGATGGTGCGAGCGTGGTCGGCGTCGTCGGCGAGCAGCACGATGCCGCGGTCGTCGGTCTCGGGGTCGTAGGCCCACGAGCCCTGGGTGGCGATGGGGCCGGAGCCCGGGATGGCGATGGAGCCCTTGACGGCGCCCTTGCGGACCTCGTTCGCCGAGCGGGTGTCTGCGAAGACGAGCGTGCCGTCGGCGATGCCGGCGCGAAGCGCATCCAGCTCGAACTCGGCGAGCGGGGCGCGCTCGCCCATGACGGCGGGACCCTGGCGGTTCTGGCGCTTCATGCGGCCGAAGTACATCGGCGCGTCGGGCTGGCCGTCGAGCAGCTCGTCGACGAAGCCCTGCTCGTCGTCGTTCTCGAGGTACTTGCCCCACCAGGCGAAGCGGCGCTCGTAGCCGACGGTGGTCGAGGGCAGCGCGCCGAGCGCCTTGCCGCAGGCCGAGCCGGCACCGTGGCCGGGGTAGACCTGCACGTGGTCGGGCAGGGTGAGGAACTTCTCCTTCAGCGACTGGAACTGCTGCTTCGCGCCGACGAAGCGGGTGTCGACGCCGCCGGCGGCCTCGTCGAGCAGGTCGGGGCGGCCGAGGTCGCCCGAGAAGACGAAGTCGCCGGTGAGCATGTAGCCGGGCTCGTCGGCGAAGGCGCCGTCGGTGACGAGGAAGCTGAGGTGCTCGGGGGTGTGGCCGGGGGTGTGCACGGCGGTGATCGTGATGTTGCCGATCTTGATGGTGTCGCCGTCGTGGAGGCGCTCGGCCTCGAAGTCGTACTGCCAGTCGGCGCCGCCCTCGCCCGAGACGTAGGGGGTGGCGCCGGTGGCGTCGGCGATCTCGCGGGTGCCCGAGAGGTAGTCGGCGTGGATGTGGGTCTCGGCGGCGGCGACGATCTTCATGCCGTTCTTCTCGGCGAGGTCGATGAAGGGCTGCACGTCGCGACGGCCGTCGATGACGATCGCCTCGTTGGTGACCTGGCAGCCGATGAGATAGGCGGCCTGGGCGAGGTCCTCGTCGTAGATGCGCTCGATCAGCATTGATGGCTCCGATTCGTGAGGCGGACTGCGTGATGCACCAAATATACCCCAGGGGGTATCTCGGGGCAAGGGTTCCCATCCGGGGATCGGCTCGTGCGCGGCGCGCATCGCGATTCCCCCGAGAATCACAGCCCCGAGTGCTTCCCTCGACGGTACGCATCCAGTCTGAACAAGGGAGTTCACGATGACCGAGATCCCCATCCCCCTCGATGTGACCGTGATCATCGGCGTCGGCGGCATGGGCCGCTCGATCGCGCGGCGGCAGGGCGCGGGCCGGCGGCTCGTGCTCGCCGACGCGAACCAGGAGACGCTGAACGCCGTCGCCGACGAGTTGCGCGGCGACGGCTTCGAGGTGGCGTCGCAGCACGTCGACGTCACCGATCGCGCCTCGGTGGAGGCGCTCGCCGGCTGGGCGTCGGAGCTCGGCCAGGTGCGGCAGGTGGCGCACACGGCCGGGCTGAGCCCGATGCAGGCGTCGCGGGATGCGGTGCTCGCCGTGGACCTGCTCGGCGTCGCGAACGCGATCGACGCGTTCGAGGAGGTGATCGCGCCGGGCGGCGCGGCGGTGGTGATCGCGTCGATGGCGGGGTCGGCGCTCGTCGGCAAGCTGCCGCCGGAGGTGGAGCAGGCGCTGCGCGAGACGCCGACCGAGCAGCTCGCAGGGCTGCCGATCTGGCAGGCGCCGGAATTCGCCGACGGCGGCGCGACCTACTCGCTCGCGAAACGCGCGAACCAGCTGCGCGTCGAGGCGCGGGCGGCGGCATGGGGCGCGAAGGGCGCGCGCATCAACTCGATCAGCCCCGGCATCATCGCGACGCCGATGGGCCAGACCGAGCTCGAGGGCGAGTCGGGCGCGATGATGCGCGGCATGATCGAGCACTCGGCGCTGAAGCGCGTCGGCACCCCGGTCGACATCGCGCACGCCGCGGGCTTCCTGCTCTCGCCGCTCGCCGGCTTCATCACCGGCACCGATCTCCTCGTCGACGGCGGGCAGCATCTGGTGATGGGCGGGTGAGGCCCGCGCTCACCGCGCGCTGAGCCAGCCCTCACCGCGCGCTGAGCCTGTCGAAGTGCACTGCGCCTGTCGAAGTGCCGGCGGGCCGGCTCACTCCCCCGAGGCCAGCAGCCCGAAGAACCGGTCGAAGAAGGCGCCGAGCCGCTCGACGACTCGCGCCTTCTTCTCGCCGTGCCCGCCGCTCGCCGCGAAGCGCGAGACGGGCGGCAGGAGCCGGGTGATGGCGGTGCCGGTGGTGCGCAGTCCGCCTTCGCGGAAGGCGCGCTCGATGAACTCGTGCGCCTCGTCGGGCTTGAGCCGCTCCGATTCGATGCCGTCGACGCCGTCTCGCGCGGCGCCGTCACGCCGTCGGTCGAGGCCGTCGTCGAGGCGAACACGCTGCTCTCGGGCCTCGGGTTCGAGTCGGGCGACCTCGCCGCCGCGCACGCGATCCACAACGGCCTCACCGCCGCGCCCTCGACCCACGGCCTCACCCAGGGCGAGAAGGTGAACATCGGCTCGACCGCGCAGCTCGTGCTCGAGGGCGCCCCCACCGCCGAGCTCGAGGACTTCATCGAGTTCACCACCCGCGTCGGCCTGCCGAACTCGCTCACCGAGATCGGCCTGTCGGCCGACGACCGCGACGCCCTGCGCGCCGTCGCCGAGGCCGCCACCGCCGAGGGCGAGACGATCCACAGCATGCCGTTCCCGGTCACCGCCGACATGGTCGTGGATGCGCTCATCGCCGTCGAGGGCGTCTCGCGCCGGGTGCGCGCCGCCCGCGGTCTGCCCGAGCCCGTGCGCCGCGACGCGCACTGACCCGCACCCGCCGAGCGCCGGCGCCCCGCCCATCCGGGGGTGCCGGCGCTCAGCCGCGCAGCACCCGCACCACCGCCGCGAGCGCCGCGTCGGTCGCCTGCTCGAGCACCTCGACCGGGTCGCCGTCGAAGCGGTGGCGCTCGCTGCCGGTGGCGCCGTCGACGCACCAGCCGATGAACACGGTGCCC
>JAAYAS010000082.1 GCA_012719255.1 Microbacteriaceae bacterium
CGCTGAGCTGGCGTCACCTGAACGGCTACGGCTCGCACACGTTCCAGTGGATCAACGCCGAGGGCGAGCGCTTCTGGGTGAAGTACCACTTCCAGTCGGACCAGGGCGTCGAGAACATGTCGAACGACGAGGCCGAGCGCCTCGCCGGCCAGGACGCGGAGTACCACCGCCGCGACCTGTTCGACGCGATCGAGCGCGGCGAGCACCCCTCGTGGACGCTGAACATGCAGATCATGCCGTACGACGAGGCGAAGGACTACCGCTTCAACCCGTTCGACCTCACCAAGGTGTGGTCGAAGAAGGACTACCCGCTCATCCCGGTCGGTCGCTTCACCCTCAACGAGAACCCCTCGAACTTCTTCGCCGAGATCGAGCAGGCCGCCTTCTCGCCCGGCAACTACGTGCCCGGCACCGGCGCCTCGCCCGACAAGATGCTGCTCGGCCGCCTGTTCAGCTACCCGGACGCCCACCGCGCCCGCGTCGGCACGAACTTCAACCAGCTGCCGGTGAACCGTCCGATCGTGAAGACGAACAGCTACACCTTCGACGGCAACATGCGCTACGACCACTCGGGCAACGCCCCGGTGTACACCCCGAACTCGTTCGGCCGCCCGTGGTCGGACGAGACCGGTCCGGTCGAGAACAGCTGGGAGTCGGACGGCGCCCTCGTGCGCAGCGCCTACACGCTGCACCCCGAGGACGACGACTTCGGCCAGGCGGGCACTCTCGTCCGCGAGGTGTTCACTCAGGAGGAGCGCGACGAGTTCGTCGAGACCGTCGCCGGCGCCCTCGCCACCGTGCAGGAGCCCGTGCTCTCGAACGCCTTCCAGTACTGGAAGAACGTCGACGAGACCATCGGCCAGCGCATCGAGGAGAAGGTCCGCTCGGGTCAGGCCGACGCCGGCGAGATCCCCGGCGGCGACCCCGCGAACGCGTAACCCGCATCCCCGCGCCCTCGCGGCGCGCCCCCTCGGGGCCGACGACCTTCGGGTCGCCGGCCCCGAGGCCGTTTCCCGGGCCGGATGCGCGCCCCCGCTCGGCGCACGGGGTAGCGTGACTGCGACGCGGCACCACGGCCGCCGCGCCGCCCGGCCGCATCCGGCCCGGACGGGGGAGGGGATCCGCACGAAAGGCGAGCCATGGAAGTCATCATCACCACCGACGAGGAGATCGGCCTCCGCGCGGCGCGCATCGTCGCCGACGTCGTGCGGGCCCGCGGGCCGCGGGCGGTGCTCGGCGTCGCCACCGGCTCGTCGCCGCTCACCACCTACGCCGAGCTCGCCCGCATGGTCGCCGCCGGCGAGCTCGACTTCTCGCACGCGAGCGCCTTCGCGCTCGACGAGTACGGCGGGCTCGGCCCCGACGACCCGCGCAGCTACGCGGCGACGATCCGCGAGGAGGTCACGGTGCCGCTCGGCTTCGACCCCGAGCGGGTGCACGTGCCCGACGGCGCCGCCGCCGACCTCTTCGTCGCGGCCGAGGAGTACGACGTCGCGATCCGCGAGGCGGGCGGCGTCGACGTGCAGCTGCTCGGCGTCGGCACGAACGGCCACATCGGCTTCAACGAGCCCACCTCGTCGCTCGCCTCGCGCACCCGCGTGAAGGTGCTCACCGAGCAGACCCGGCTCGACAACTCCCGCTTCTTCGACCACCTCGACGACGTGCCGACGCTCTGCCTCACCCAGGGGCTCGGCACGATCATGGAGGCCCGCTCGGTGGTCGTGCTCGCGACCGGCGAGTCGAAGGCCGAGGCGATCGCCGGGATCGTCGAGGGCCCCGTCACGGCGATGTGCCCGGGATCGATCCTGCAGTGGCACCCGCGCACGACCGTGATCGTCGACGAGGCGGCCGCCTCGCGCCTGCGCAACGTCGACTACTACCGCTACGTGCAGCAGCAGCTCGACCGGATGCGCGCCGAGCGCCCCTGACCCGCCGCTGCCGATTCGACCGGGAGTCGCTGCTGGGACTCCCGGTCGATTCTGGTGGGGGAGCGGGCGCGGGTGCCATGATGGGGCGCATGACGCACCCGTTCATCCCGAAGCTCGACGCGTTCGGCGGCATCGAGATCCACTACGCCGAGCTCAACGACTTCGAGAACAACTGCTACGTCGTCGTCGACACCGCGACCGGCGCGACCCTCGTCGTCGACGCCGCCGACGCGGCGCCCTACGTGCTCGACCTCGTCGAGGTCGCCCGCGAGCACGCGGCCGCCGCCGGCCGCCCCGCGATCGCGCCCATCGGCATCCTCACCACCCACCGCCACCCCGACCACTGGCAGGCGCTCGGCGATGCGAAGGCGGCCCTCGGCGTGCCGACCCTCGCCGGCGAGGCGGATGCGGATGCGATCCCCGTGCCGACCGACCGCCGCGTCGACCACGGCGACACGATCGAGCTCGGCTCGACGACGCTCGAGCTCATCGGCCTGCGCGGCCACACCGAGGGGTCGATCGCGGTGGCGATCCGCCAGCCCGGCGCGCCGACGCGCCTGCTCACCGGCGACTCGCTCTTCCCCGGCGGCATCGGCAAGACCGACGACGACGAGCAGTACGAGCGGCTGCTCACCGACGTGGTCGAGCGGCTGTTCCGCCGGTTCCCCGACGACACCGTGTTCCACCCGGGCCACGGGCTGCCGTCGACGATCGGGCGCGAGCGCGGGTTCCTCAACCGCTGGCGGCTCATCCGCGATCTGCCGGCGCAGAACCCGGCGAACGACAAGTACGACCCGGCGCTCGACTCCGCGGAGGGCTGAGCCCGTCGATGCCCGGGGCCGGGCCTCCGACGGGGTCAGGGTTCTCGGGAAACTCCAAGGTGGACTTTCGGGGCGCGTGAGCATACACTAGGTCTTTGCGCTTCGTCGCTCCTTGCCTTCATATTGCGGTCGGCTCGGCAGTGCGGTTCTTCTGTCCCCCGGCCACCCTCCTGCAAGGATGCGGTGGCTTCGGCGCGGAGTCGAGCATCCCGGTCGCGAGCCGGGCCGCTCCTCCGGCGTCGCGGGCGGCCGGTCGCATCGCACGCGGGACGTCGCGGCGCATCTCACGAACCAAAAGCGAGAACCGTCCCGCGGGCATCCCCGGGACTGCGGAGGTACATCCCTTGGCTGCTGCGAGCAACGCACTCATGCCCAAGTCCGGTCGCCAGGCGCACCGGCTGTCGTTCGCCGAGATCGCGGACACCCTCGAGGTGCCCGATCTGCTGGCGCTCCAGACCGAATCGTTCGACTGGCTCGTCGGCGACGACGACTGGAAGGCGCGCGTCGCCTACCAGGTCGAGCAGGGCCGCACCGATGTGGCGACCCAGTCGGGCCTCGACGAGGTCTTCGAGGAGATCTCGCCGATCGAGGACAACGCGGGCGTCATGCAGCTCACGTTCCGCAACCCCTACCTCGAGCCCGAGAAGTACTCGATCGACGAGTGCAAGGAGCGCGGCAAGACCTACGCCGCCCCGCTCTACGTCGAGGCCGAGTTCATGCGCTTCGAGACCGGCGAGATCAAGACCCAGACGGTCTTCATGGGCGACTTCCCGCTCATGACCGACAAGGGCACGTTCATCATCAACGGCACCGAGCGCGTCGTCGTGTCGCAGCTCGTCCGCTCGCCCGGCGTCTACTTCGAGCAGACCCCCGAGAAGAACTCCGACACCGACGTCTTCTCGGCCCGCATCATCCCCTCGCGCGGCGCCTGGCTCGAGTTCGAGGTCGACAAGAAGGGCCTCGTTGCCGTGCGCGTCGACCGCAAGCGCAAGCAGTCGATCACCATCTTCCTCCGGGCCATCGGCCTCACCGAGGAGGAGATCCGCGACGAGTTCTCCGACTACCAGACGGTGCTCGAGACGCTCGCGAAGGACGACCCGAAGATCCAGACGCAGGAGGACGCCCTCCGCGACATCTACCGCAAGCTGCGCCCGGGCGAGCAGGTCGCCTCGGAGGCGGCCCGCGCGCTCCTCA
>JAAYAS010000083.1 GCA_012719255.1 Microbacteriaceae bacterium
AGCACGTCGAGCTCGCCGAGCAGGTCGTGTCGGTCGGCGACGAGGTCTTCGTCAAGGTCATCGACATCGACCTCGAGCGTCGCCGCATCTCGCTCTCGCTCAAGCAGGCGAACGAGGGCGTCGACCCCGAGGGCACCGAGTTCGACCCCGCCACCTACGGCATGCTCGCCGAGTACGACGAGCAGGGCAACTACAAGTACCCCGAGGGCTTCAACCCCGACACCAACGAGTGGATGGAGGGCTTCGAGGCCCAGCGCGAGGCCTGGGAGCTCGAGTACTCCCAGGCGCAGAGCCGCTGGGAGGCCCACAAGGAGCAGGTCCGCGCGGCCATCGAGTCGGAGGCCGAGGCCCCCGAGGCCGCGTCGGGTTCGTCGTCGTTCTCGAGCGAGTCGGACGACGCGTTCGGCACCCTCGCCGACGACGAGTCGCTCGCGGCGCTCCGCGAGAAGCTCGCCGGCCACTAGTCGCCGCAGTCCGCAACGGCGGCCGCCCCTCGGGGCGGTCGCCGTTCGGCGTTTCCGCGCCGGAGCCCCGGGCGTCGGGCGAGGACCCGTCATCGGGGGGGGGCGCCGGCCGGGCCCGGCCCGCGCGGACTCCTCGATCCGCGGCGTCGCCGGCGTCCGTCCCGCCGCCCTTCATCGTCGGCCGGGGCCGGGCCATCCTGTCGTCGCCACGGCCGGGCACTCCGATCCTCGAGCGGACCGGGCCATCCCATCGTCGAGTCATCCCATCGTCGCTCCGGCCGAGTCATCCCATCGTCGACCGGGCAGAGCCACCCCATCGTCGAACGGACCGGGAGATCCCACCTCGACCAGGCCGAGCCATCCCATCATCGGCCCGGCGCCGCCGTCCGGTCGTCGGCGGCCTCCCACTTCCCGACGCGTCGCGGCGCGCTGCCGACGCAGCGAATCCGGCGGCGGCACGTGTCGCGAGCCAGACGCCGTGGTGCCGGCCGCTGCGGCGGTGGTCGGATTGGGTGCGAGCCCGAGCAGAACGCGACCACTGTCATGCCGCATCCCGGGCGCAGTGGTCGCAATCCGCGCTCCGGCGGGGTGGCCCCGAACCAGTGGTGACCACTTGCCGGGGTCCGTCTCGGCGCAGTGGTCGCGACCGACGCGGTTTCGAGCAGATCGTGACCACTGGCGGAGCAGGACCCGACGACGCCCGACACCGGTGGTCGCGATCCGCGCGAACTCGCGCAGACCGTGACCACTGCCGCAGCAGGACCCGACGACGCCCGACACCGGTGGTCGCGATCCGCGCGAACTCGCGCAGACCGTGACCACTGCCGCAGCAGGAGCGAGCGGCGGGCACTGGCGCAGCAGGGCACCGCGCTCGCGCTCACCGTCGCACGCGCAGCTCCGCCCCGTCGCCGCAGTCCGCAGCGGCGGGCACGGGCGGCGCGTCGGCCGACGCGAAGAACCCCGGCGGCACCGATGCCGCGCGCAGCAGCGCGTCGAACGCGGCGGGCGCATCCTGCACCAGGCTCGCCGCCGCGACGAAGCGGTCGGGGCGGAGGAGCACCACGGGCGTCGGCCGCTCGTCGAACCAGCGCTTCAGCCGGCCGGTGACGTCGCCGACGACCTGCGCCTCCGGCACCGCGGAGCCGGGGTTGCCGAGCTGCGTCATCGGCCGCACCACGATGAAGCGCGCGCCGAGCGCCCGCAGCCGGCCGATCCGCTCGGCGTCGAGCACCTGCTCGGGGGCGAGCTGCCACAGCACCACCGCCCACCAGTCGCCGATGATGTCGTCGAGCTTGCGCACCGACCCGTCGGGCAGTGCCGCATCCGGCTGGATGAACTGCGTGCCGACCGGCGAGACGTCGCTGTTCGCCGAGCGGATGGGGGCGAGGGCCCCGGTGAGCCGAGGCCGCGACCGACCGGCGATGCGATCGGTGGCGTCGACGACCGCCCCGCGCGTGTAGCGCGGCATCGGCTTGTACTTCATCTCGACGAACCACCGCTTCACCGCCGGCAGCGCGCCGAGGGCGCCGGCGACGGCGTCGCGCGCGGCCGAGGCGACGGGGTTCGTCTGCGCGATGAAGCGGCCGAAGTTCGTGGAGAGGTCGACCATCGCCTTCGCGTGCTCGCGCCGCTCGGCCGTGTAGCTGTCGAGCAGTTCGGTCCCGGCCTGACCGCGGAGGACGGCGGTGAGCTTCCAGGCGAGGTTCGTCGCGTCCCGGAGCCCCGAGTTGTAGCCCTGTCCCTGCCACACGGGCATGAGGTGCGCGGCGTCGCCGACGAGCAGCGTCCGCCCCTTGCGGAACGTCGTCGCGACCCGGGAGTGGTGCGTGTAGACGCGACGGCGGATGACCCGGCACGCGAGCGGGTCGCGGACGTGCGCCGACAGCGCCCGCAGCGCGAACTCGTCGGTGTCGACGAACTCGTCCGACTCGTCGTCGAAGAGCATGAACTCGAACCGGCGGATGCCGTGCGGCAGGCCGATCGACGCGTAGGGGCGCCTCGGGTCGGCGCCGAGGAACACGTTCGGCGTGCCGACCGGGTCATCGGCGATGTCGACGACGAGCCAGCGCGTCGACGGCGAGATGCCGGGGAAGCCGATGCCGAGCGCCTTGCGGATCGAGCTGCGGCCGCCGTCGGCGCCGACGAGGAAGCGCGAGCGGATGCGGTGCTCGCCCTCGGCGGCGGCGACCGTCGTCTCGACGTGGTCGCCGCGGTCGACGAACCCGGTCGCCTCGGCGCCGAAGCGCAGCTCGACGCCCGGGTAGCGCTCGAGCCCCTCGGCGAGCGCGGCGTCGACGAGCGGCTGCACGAACGCGTTCCGGCGCGACCAGCCGAACTCGTCGGTGCTCGGCCGCATCTCCGCCATCACGCGCCCGCGGCCGTTCACCATCCGCATCGCGTGCGAGGGCGTGGTGTGGGGGAGCACCGCGTCGATGAGCCCGGCGGTCTGCATCGTCCGCAGCCCCTCGTCGTCGAGGCCGACGGCGCGCGGGTAGTCGATGAGGGCGTCGCGCGACTCGAGCACGATCGCGCTGCCGCCGCGGCGGCCGAGGAGGTTCGCGAGCATGAGTCCAGTCGGTCCGGCGCCGACGATGACGACGTCGGTGTCGACCTCCGTTGCGGCGGCGGGATGGGGGCGGGTCGGGGACACTGCGGGCTCCTTCGACTGCGGTGCGGCTGCCGCGCACCTCCGTGCGCGATCGCACTCAGCGTGCGGAGCCGCCGCAGCGCCCGTCAATCGCGCGTGCCGCCTGATGGAAGGGCTCGCCGCCGGCGAGCGGAGCGCCGGGCGCTCGAGGGAGGGTGAGTGAGGGGGAGATGCCCGGGCGCGACGGCCTCGTCGCCGCGCCGGGACCGCCGCGGCGCGGCCGCCCCGGTCAGCGCGGCGACACCCAGCCGCCGTCGCCCTCGGAGACGGCCGAGGCTGGGGCGCCGGCGGAGTCCGCCGGCGGTTCGGCGCCATCGGATGGGGACGCCGCGCCGCCGCCCGCGCGGCGCTCGGCGCGCCGGTCCTGCATCGCGCGCCGGCGCCGATGCAGCGAGCGCACCACCGACCACATCAGCAGGCCGCCGACGAGCAGCAGCACGATCACGAGCACCGGCGCGAAGATCGCGGCGACGCTGAGGCCGATGCTCACCGCATCCTCGCCGGTGCTCAGCGCGGGGGAGGCGGTGCCGGCGGCGACCGCGGTCGCGGCGGCGCGCGTCGTCGACTTCGTGAGGTGCGTGACGAGCGCGATCGCGATGCCGATCGCCACCGGGATCCACGCGTTCGAGGTGAAGAACTCGGCCGGATCGGTGACCGTCGCGGTGTGCGCCGAGGTGCCGGCGCCGAACACGATGCCGCCCGCGGTCGGCCTGATCACCGTCTGGATCGCGTCGTTGATGCTGTCGACCACCGGCACCTTGTCGGCGACGATCTCGACGACGGCGAGGACGCCGACGATGATGAGCACCCACTAGTTGCCGAGCCACCCCCAGCCTCCGGGCAGGTCGACGAGCCCGGTGAACCGGTCGAGCAGCCCGAGCACGAGCATCGGGATGTAGGCGTTGAGCCCCGCCGCGGAGGCGAGGCCGAGGCCTGTCAGCGTTTCCAGCATCTGCACGCTCCTTCCACGGGTAGTCTGGCAGAACAGCCCAACGCCCCGGCGACGACGCCTGGGCCGACCCGTCAAGGAGGTTCCGAAGTGACGACGATCGCACTGACCGGAGGGATCGCCTCGGGCAAGACCACCATCTCGAACCGGCTCCGCGAGCTCGGCGCCATGATCATCGACGCCGACGAGATCGCCAGGGAGATCGTGCGCCCCGGCCAGAAGACGCTGAAGCTGCTCGTCGAGCGCTTCGGCGACGGCATCCTCGCCCCCTCGGGCGAGCTCGACCGCAAGGCGCTCGCCGACATCGTGTTCAACGACGACGACGCCCTCGCCGCGCTCAACGACATCACCCACCCGGAGATCCGCCGGATCACGCAGGAGCGCATCGACGCGCGCCTCGCCGACGAGCCCGACACGATCTTCGTGCACGACATCCCGCTGCTCGCCGAGAACCGGTCGAACTACGACTACGACGAGATCTGGGTCGCCGACGCGCCCGCCGAGCTGCGGCTGCAGCGCCTCATGGACGACCGCGGCATGACCCGCGAGGAGGCGCAGGCCCGCATCGACGCGCAGGTGAGCGACGAGGAGCGGCGGATGATCGCCGACGTCGTCATCGACACCACCCGGCCGATCCCCGAGACGCAGCTGCAGATCGACGAGATGTTCGCGCGGCTGCGCGCCGGCAAGTTCGCCGACGCCGACGAGGTGAGCTACGACACCGCGCCGATCACCATCCCGCCGGAGGAGCGCACCTCGGAGGACTGACCCGACCGGCGCCGTCCACTCGACTGGCAGGCGGCGCGCAGGTCGCGGGCATCGAACGCCCAGGTCGGGCGAGCACCCTCGAAGATCGACCAGCATCGTTCTTCGAGAGGATTCCCACCATGGCCGCCAAGAAGAAGGCGTCGACCGCGAAGCGCCGCAGCAACGCCCCCGAGTACTCCGACTTCACCGTGCCGGGGCTCGACCTCGCCGACGGCCGCAAGGTCGGCGACCTGCTCCAGGTGCGCCTGCACGCGCTCAACGACCTCCAGCTCACGCTGAAGCACATCCACTGGAACGTCGTCGGCCGCGACTTCATCGGCGTGCACGAGATGCTCGACCCGCACATCGAGGTCGTGCGCGGCTACGCCGACGACGTGGCCGAGCGGATGGCCGCCCTCGGCGTCTCGCCGAACGGGCTGCCGGGCGCGCTCGTGGAGGCCCGCGCCTGGGACGACTACGCGCTCGACCGCGGCAAGACCGCCGAGCACCTCGCCGCCCTCGACCTCGTCTACGACGGCGTCATCGCCGACCACCGCGCCGCGATGGAGAGCATCGGCGAGCTCGACCCGGTCACCGAGGACCTCCTCATCGGCCAGATCAGCGAGCTCGAGAAGTTCCAGTGGTTCGTGCGCGCCCACCTCAGCGACGCCGAGGGCGAGCTCGCCCACGACGGCGCCCGCACCGAGAAGGGCGCCGCGTCGAAGGCGAAGAAGGACTGACCCTCCCGCCGGTCGCCGCTCACGCGGGCAGATCGACCCACTCGACGCCCGCGTCGACCGGCGCCGCCGCGCCCTGCGTCAGCGCCGCGATGCGGGCCTCGAGCGCGCCGCGCTCGCCCTCGTCGTCGACGACCGCGAGCCGCAGCCGCGCCGAGCGGTCGCCGTAGTCGGTGCCGAGCACGTCGATGCCGGTCGCGCGGAGCTCGTTCTCCCAGCGGCCGGCCTCGGCGTGCGGGGCGTCGAGCGCGAGGATGCGCATCCGCTGCCGCGTCGCGAACCGCGCCCGCCCGAGCGCCTGCGACACCGCATCCGAGTACGCCCGCACGAGGCCCCCGGCGCCGAGCAGCACGCCGCCGAAGTAGCGGACGACGACGGCGACCGCGTCGCTGAGGTCGGGGGAGGGCTCGCCGGGGCGGGTGAACTGCGCGAGCGCGTCGAGCATCGGCACCCCCGCCGTGCCGCTCGGCTCGCCGTCGTCGTTCGAGCGCTGCAGCATCCGATCGGGGCCGATCACCCAGGCCGTGCAGTGGTGGCGCGCGAGCCGGTGCTCGCCGCGCACGAGGTCGACGAACTCGCGCGCGACCTCGTCGGACTCGACGCGGCCGAGGTAGCAGATGAACCGCGAGCGCTTGATCTCGATCTCGTGCTCGACATCGCCGGCGAGCACGCCGTACCGCGTCGCGCGGGAGATCTCGTCAGACATGCGCTCGAGTCTAAGCGGGTCTTCGGGCTCAGGCCCCGGTGCGCCGCACGCTCTACCCTGGCCGGATGGAACCGACGCGCATCGTCCGACCGTTCGAGGTGGTCAGCGACTACTCGCCCTCCGGCGACCAGCCGCAGGCGATCGCCGAGCTCGCGCAGCGCATCAACGCCGGCGAGACCGACGTCGTGCTGCTCGGCGCGACCGGCACCGGCAAGTCGGCGACGACCGCCTGGCTCATCGAGCAGGTGCAACGGCCGACGCTCGTGATGGCGCACAACAAGACCCTCGCCGCCCAGCTCGCGAACGAGTTCCGGCAGCTGCTGCCGAACAACGCCGTCGAGTACTTCGTGTCGTACTACGACTACTACCAGCCCGAGGCGTACGTGCCGCAGACCGACACCTTCATCGAGAAGGACTCGTCGGTGAACGACGAGGTCGAGCGGCTGCGCTACTCGACGACGAACTCGCTGCTGTCGCGGCGCGACGTCGTGGTGGTCTCGACGGTGTCGTGCATCTACGGCCTCGGCAAGCCCGAGGAGTACTACGACTCGATGGTCGCCCTGCAGGTCGGCGACACGATCGACCGCGACGACCTCATCCGCCGCTTCGTCGCCATGCAGTACGCGCGCAACGACGTCGCGTTCAACCGCGGCACGTTCCGGGTGCGCGGCGACACGATCGAGATCATCCCGGTCTACGAGGAGCTCGCCGTGCGCATCGAGCTGTTCGGCGACGAGATCGACGCGATCTCGATGCTCAACCCGCTCACCGGCGAGGTGGTGCGCGAGAGCGAGTCGGTGAGCGTGTTCCCCGCCTCGCACTACGTCGCGAGCCAGGACGTCATGCACCGCGCGATGGACGGCATCCGCCACGAGCTCGGCGAGCGGCTGCAGGACTTCGACCGCCAGCAGAAGCTGCTCGAGGCGCAGCGGCTGCGGATGCGCACCGAGTTCGACCTCGAGATGATGGAGCAGATCGGCTTCTGCTCGGGCATCGAGAACTACTCGATGCACATCGACGGCCGCGTGCCGGGGGAGCCGCCGCACTGCCTGCTCGACTACTTCCCCGACGACTTCCTCCTCGTCATCGACGAGTCGCACGTCACCGTGCCGCAGATCGGCGCGATGTACGAGGGCGACGCCTCGCGCAAGCGCAC
>JAAYAS010000084.1 GCA_012719255.1 Microbacteriaceae bacterium
AGTCGGGCGAGCTGGATGCGGTGCTGCTCGCGACCGCGGGCCTCGCGCGCCTCGGCCGCACCGCGTCGATCACCGAGCGGCTGCCGCTCGACGACTTCCCGACGGCGCCCGGGCAGGGCGCCCTCGCGATCGAGACGCGCGACGACTGGGACCTCGACGGCCTCGCGGCGCTCGACGACGCCGCCACGCGCGCGGCGGTCGACGCCGAGCGGGCCGTGCTCAACGCGCTCGACGCCGGCTGCTCGGCGCCGGTGGCGGTGACCGCCCGGGTGGATGCCGGCGCGCTGCACGTGCGGGCGGTCGTGTACGGCGTCGACGCGCTCGCCGCCGCGGAGGGCTCGATCGAGCTCGGCGACCCCGACGAGGTGCGGGCGCGCTCGCTCGCCGTCGCCGCGGGCGAGCGCTCGCGGCTCGAGTACGCGCCGACGCGGCTCGCGCTGCAGCTCGCCGAGGAGCTGTTCGCGCAGGGCGCGGGCGAGTTCATCGGCGCCGGGAGGCTGCCGTGAGCGCCCCCGGCTCGGGCGGCTTCGGCCCCGCCGGCTTCATCGGCGGTCCGCTGCGCGGCGCCCGCGTGCTCGTGCCCCGCTCGGGGGAGTGGGGCGACGAGGCGGCCGATCTCGTGCGCGCCTTCGGCGGCGCGCCGATCATCGCGCCGCTCATCGAGTTCGCGGCGCCCGAGGATGCGGGACCGCTCGAGACCGCCTGCCGTGCGCTCGCGGCGGGGGAGTACGACTGGCTCGTCGTGACGAGCCCGCGCACCGTCGACGCGCTCGCCGAGTGCGGCGCGCTCGCGAGGCTCGCGGGACCGGACCCTTCGACGGGCTCAGGGGCCTCGGATGGCTCAGGGGCCTCGGACGGTGCGGGGGCCTCGGCGGGCATCCGCGTCGCGGCGGTCGGTGCGAGCACGGCGGCCGCGCTCGCCGAGCACGGCGTGGCGACCGACTGGCTGCCCGAGTCGGAGGCGTCGGCGCGCGCCATGGTGCGCGAGTGGCCGGACATGCCCCGCGCCCGCATCCTCTGGCCCCGTTCGTCCGAGGCGCGGCGCACGATCGCCGAGGGCCTCGCCGAGCGCGGCCACCTCGTCGACGACCCGATCGCCTACCGCACCGCGCCGGCGCAGCTCGCGACCGAGCCGGCCGCGCGGCTGCGCGACGGCGGCGTCGACTGGGTGCTCGTCACCGCCGGCTCGGTGGCGCGCTCGCTCGCCGAGCAGGTGGGCACCCGCATCCCCGCGCGGATCGCGACGATCGGGCCGATCGCCACAGCGGACGCGCGCGCCGCCGGTTTCGACGTCGCGATCGAGGCGGCGGCGCCGAGCGTGCTCGCGATGCTCGAGGCGATGGTCGCGGGCCGCGAGCCCGAGTCGGGGCCGATCGATCCCGACGACCCGTTCGCGGGCCTGTTCGCCATGCCCGATCCGGGCCCCTGAGCCCGCCGCAGCGCCCCGCCACCGCACTTCGACCGGCTCAGTGCCCGTCGACCGAACCACCGAGGAGAACTCCGATGCAGCGTCCCGTGATCCGTCCCCGTCGTCTCCGCCAGTCGGCGGCGATGCGCAATCAGGTGCGCGAGCTGCGCGTCGACCCGGCCGAGCTCGTGCTGCCGCTGTTCGTGCGCGAGGGCCTGTCGGCGCCGCAGGAGATCTCGTCGCTGCCGGGCATCCAGCAGCACACGATCGACTCGATGCGCGCCGAGATCGCCGAGGCGGCCGAGCTCGGCATCGGCGGGGTGATGCTCTTCGGCGTGCCCGAGAAGCGCGACGCCTACGGCACCGGCGCGACCGACCCCGAGGGCATTCTCAACGTCGCGATCGCGGCGGCCGCGGCCGAGGCGGGCGATGCGCTCACGGTGCAGGCCGACCTCTGCCTCGACGAGTTCACCGACCACGGCCACTGCGGCGTGCTCGACGGCAAGGGCGCGGTCGACAACGACGCGACGCTGAGCCGCTACGCCGAGATGGCGGTCGTGCAGGCCGAGATGGGCGCGCAGATCATCGGCATGTCGGGGATGATGGACGGCCAGATCGCGGTCGCGCGCGAGGCGCTCGACCGCACCGGCCACGAGGATGCGGTGCTGCTCGCCTACTCTGCGAAGTACGCGTCGGCGTTCTACGGCCCGTTCCGCGAGGCGGTCGACTCGCAGCTGCAGGGCGACCGCCGCACCTATCAGATGGACCCGGCGAACCGTCGCGAGGGCCTGCGCGAGGCGCTGCTCGACATCGACGAGGGCGCCGACATCGTGATGGTGAAGCCGGCGATGAGCTACCTCGACGTGCTCGCCGACGTGTCGGCCGAGTCGATCGTGCCGGTGTGGGCCTACCAGGTGTCGGGCGAGTACGCGACGATCGTCGCCGCCGCCCAGCACGGCTGGATCGAGCGCGACCGGGCCGTCGAGGAGTCGATCGTGTCGATCCGCCGCGCCGGGGCGGATGCGGTGCTCACCTACTTCGCCCTCGAGTACGCGAAGGCGCTGCGGGCGCGCTGACCGCCCCGCGCTCCCGCCCCGATCGCCTCGCGCCCCAGTGCGCCCCATTCACGGTCCGGGCTGCGCCTGCCCTGCGCCCTGCTCTGCGCGCGGCCCGAGCCGCAGGGCGGCGGGCAGCAGGGGGATGCGCGTCGAGCGAGGTGACAAGAGCGCGTTGTCGAGGCCGTGCGCAACCCGGCCCGCCGGGCCCGTCCGCGCGGGAGCGGAGCCGTGCGGCGAGTGTGCGTTCAGGGAGGTGACAAGACCGGGTTGTCGAGGTGGCGGGACGCACGGCCCGAGGGGACGGATGCGGCGGCAGGAGAGTGCGTTCAGCGCAGCGACAAGAAGGGGTTGTCGCACCAGCGCCGCAGTTCCCGGCATCGGCACGGGCGGCCTGGCCCCCG
>JAAYAS010000085.1 GCA_012719255.1 Microbacteriaceae bacterium
AGAGCACCCGGCTGCTGCTCGACGCCGGCGCCGACCCGGATGCGGGCGAGCCGACGGCGCGCGCGACGGCGCAGATGTTCGGCTGGGCCGAGTTCGCGCAGCTGCTCGCGGAGCGCGAGCCGCGCTAACGCCGCGCTCCCCCGTCACCCGCCCGAGCCGCCGGGCCGGGGCCCGGCGCCGCCGGGGCCCGGCCCGGCGTACTTCTCGCGGAGGAAGGCGAGGTGCGCCGCCGCATCGCGCTCCGCATCCCCGAGCGCATCGCGCTCGAGCTCGTCGACGCCGACCCGCATGAGCTCGACCGCCTCGTCGAGATCGCGCTCGAGGCGCCGCGAGAGCGCCCGCGCCTCATCGGTGGGCAGCGCGGCGAGCGCCTCGACGCGCGCCGCGAGCCGCCGGTACTCGGTGATGCGGTCGACCTGCAGCTGGACGAGCGCCGGGTAGGCGGCGTGCGCGCGGTCGATGCGGCCCGCCCGCTCGATCGTCGCGAGCCGCAGCTCGAGCTCGGCCATCCGCGCGTCCGTCGCGGCCGTGGGGCCGCTCGGCGGCGGCGCCGGCGGCCGCAGCGCGCGCACGAGCTGCCCGATGAACGACTCGTCGACGGGCGGCTCGAGCGGGGTGACCCGCAGCGCGCCGTCGCCGAGCGCGTCGATGCGGTACTCGCCCGCGCCGCGGCCGCCCGCCACCCGGGCGACCGTCGGCCGGCCGGTGCGGAGGGTCTCGGCGACGCGCGGCACGAGTGCCCGCCCGCCGAGGCCGCGGGGGTCGAGGCCGAACGCGGCGCCGAGCGAGTCGGCGACGTCGTCGAGCGCCGCGGCCCGCAGCGCGGCGCGCCGCTGCCGGCGTCGGCCGACGAGCCGGCCGACCCAGCCGCCGATGCCGGGGCCGAGCACCACCCCGCCGAGCAGCGCCCACAGCGGCAGCACGGGCAGGTTCGCGAGCCAGGCCACGAGCAGCGACACCCCGAACAGCCCCGCGGCCGCGCCGATGCCGAGCGCGACGCCGGCGAGCGCGCCGACGGCGGGCATCGCGGCGATCGGCGCGACGTGCCGGCGCCAGGCGGGCGCGCCGATCGGCTCGGCGACGAGCAGCTCGGCGGCGGGGCCGCGGCGGCGCCACCGCACGAGCGCGTCCGGCGCCGCCGCATCGGCGTGCGCGGCGCGCGGGGTGCGGGCGTCGGGGTGCATGCTCCCAGTCTCGCGGATGCGGGTGCGCGCGCGCCGAGTCCCGGGCGCGCTCAGCTCGCGCCGCCGTCGCGCTCGCGGCGGTGGGCGTCGTCGGCCTCGGCGTACTTGTCGCGGAGGAACACGAGGTGCGCGTCGGAGTCGCGCACGCTCGCGTCGAGCACCTCCCGCTCGAGCGCGTCGGCGCCGACGCGCATGAGCTCGAGCACCTCGTCGAGGTCGGCGACAAGCTTCTCGACGGTCTCGCGCACCTCCTCGCCGGGGAGCTTCGCGAGGTGCTCGGCGCGGGCGGCGAGCCGGCGGAACTCGGTCATCCGGTCGACCTGCAGGGTCACGAGCCGCGGGTGGCTCGCGTGCCGGGCGTCGATGCGGCCGGCGGCGCGGATGCGGTCGAGCCGCTGCTCGAGCAGCAGGCGCCGCGACTCGGCCTCGGCGGTGACGGTCGCCTCGGCGCCGGTCGGCATCGACACGGCGCGGCTGAGCCGGCCGAGCAGCGAGCCGTCGTCGCCGACCTCGATCGGCGCGACGAGGACCTGCGCCTCGCCGCTCGGCTCGATCGTGAAGCGGCCGTGGCCGCGGCCGGTGAGCACGTGGGCGCGCTGCCGCTCGCCGGTGCGCATCGCGACGGCGACCCGATCGATGAGCGCGCGGGCGCCGGCGCCGCCGAGATCGATGCCGAAGCCCTCGCCGAGCGCGTCGACGATGCCGGTGGTCGCGAGCCGGCGGGCGCGGGCGTGCTCCCGCTGCCGCAGGCCGCCGAGCCAGCCGGCGCCCGCGGCGAGCGGCACGGCGACCGCGCCGACGGCGAGCCCGACCCAGGCGGGCAGGGCCGGCAGTGCGAGCATCGTCGTCGCCCAGGGCGCCGCGTAGACGCTGCCGAGCGCGACGGCGCCGCCGGTGACGCCGCCGGCGGTGATCGCGTTCCACGTCGGGATCGACTCGGCGCCGTGCACCGACTGCCGCCACACGGGGTCGCCGATCGGCTGCGCGAAGCGCAGCTCGACCGCGCGCCCCCGGCGCCGCCACCGCACCCCGCTGTCGGGTCCGGTCGCGGCGGTGCGGGGCGGATGCCAGCTGCGCTCGTCCATGGCGTCCACTCTCGCATCCCGCGCCCGGACGCCGCCCGGAAACGGCGCGGAGGGCGAGCCCCTGCGGGCCCGCCCTCCGTGCGGGGATCGGGATGCGACCGGTGCTACTGCGCGTCGGCCGGCAGCTGCTTGCGGGCCTCCTCGGTGGCGGCGACGAGGTTGCGCAGCGAGGCGACGGTCTCGTCGTAGCCGCGGGTCTTCAGGCCGCAGTCGGGGTTGATCCACAGGTGGCGGGCCGGGATCGACGCGTCGGCGATCTCGATGAGCTCCTGCATCTCGGCCTGCGAGGGGACGCGCGGCGAGTGGATGTCCCACACGCCCGGGCCGATGCCGCGCGGGTAGTCGTGGGCGGCGAGGTCGCCGACGACCTCCATGCGCGAGCGGGCCGCCTCGATCGAGGTGACGTCGGCGTCGAGGCCGTCGATCGCCTCGATGATCTCGCCGAACTCCGAGTAGCACAGGTGCGTGTGGATCTGCGTGCCGGGCGCCGCGACCGCGGTCGCGAGGCGGAACGAGTCGACCGACCAGCGCAGGTAGTCCTCGTGGCGCTCGCGCTCGAGGGGCAGCAGCTCGCGCAGGGCGGGCTCGTCGACCTGGATGATCTTGATGCCGGCGGCCTCGAGGTCGGCGACCTCGTCGCGCAGCGCGAGGGCGACCTGCTGGGCGGTGTCGGCGAGCGGCTGGTCGTCGCGGACGAACGACCAGGCGAGGATCGTCACGGGGCCGGTGAGCATGCCCTTCACGTGCTTGTCGGTGAGCGACTGGGCGTACTCGGCCCACGGCACCGTCATCGGCTCGGGGCGCGAGACGTCGCCCCAGAGGATCGACGGGCGCGTGCAGCGCGAGCCGTACGACTGCACCCAGCCGTTCGAGGTGGTGGCGAAGCCCTCGAGCTGCTCGCCGAAGTACTGCACCATGTCGTTGCGCTCCGGCTCGCCGTGCACGAGCACGTCGAGGCCGAGCTCGAGCTGCAGGTCGACGACGCGCTTGATCTCGTCGCGGAGGAAGCCCTCGTAGGCGGCCTCGTCGATCTCGCCCGAGTTGAAGGCCTTGCGGGCCTTGCGGATCTCGGCGGTCTGCGGGAACGAGCCGATCGTGGTGGTCGGCAGCGCCGGCAGGCCGAGGGTCGCGTCCTGCTCGGCGTCGCGCTCGGCGTAGGGCGCGCGGGCGAGGTCGGCGTCGGTGACGGCGGCGACGCGCTCGCGCACGGCGGGCACGCGCACGCCGTCGGCGGCGGCGCGCCGGGCGAGCACCTCGGCGGCGGCGTCGAGCTCGGCGGCGATCGCATCGCGGCCCTCGGCGAGGCCGCGGGCGAGCACGACGACCTGCGCGGCCTTCTCGTCGGCGAACGACAGCCACGAGCGCAGGCCCTCGGGCAGGGCGCCCTCGTCCTCGAGCGTGTGCGGCAGGTGGAACAGCGAGGTCGAGGTCGACGCCGACACCTCGGCGCCGGCGGCGCGCACGGCCTCGAGCTGCTCGAGCGCGGCGGCCTGGTCCTCGAGCCAGATGTTGTGGCCGTCGATGACGCCCGCGACGACGCGGGTGCCGGGGAACTCGCCCACCGAGGCGGGGATCGAGCCGTTGACGAGGTCGACGCCGACGGCCTCGACGCCGGCGCCGGCGAGCGCGCGGTAGGCGGCGTCGGGCAGGGCGGCGTACGAGGTCGCGACGAAGAGGGCGGGGCGGTCGTCGGCGGCGGCGAGGCGCTCGTAGGCGCGGCCGGCGGCCTCGGCGAGCTCGGCCGGGGTCGCGTCGAGCGTCTCGGCGACGAGCGCCGACTCGTCGAGCTGCACCCACTCGGCGCCGGCGGCGCGGAGGTCGGCGAGCAGCTCCTCGTAGACGGGGAGCACGTCGTCGAGGCGCGACAGCGGCGAGAAGCCCTCGGGCGCCTCGTCGGCGGCCTTCGCGAGGGCGAGCAGCGTCACCGGGCCGACGACGACCGGGCGGGTGGTGAAGCCCTGCTCGGCCGCCTCGCGCACCTCGGCGGCGCGGTCGCGGTTCGCGTAGTTGAAGGTGGTGGCCGGCGAGATCTCGGGGACGAGGTAGTGGTAGTTCGTGTCGAACCACTTCGTCATCTCGAGCGCCGGGTGGGCGTCGTCGCCGCGGGCGAGGGCGAACAGCGTGTCGAGGTCGACGTCGGCGCCGGCCGGCGCGAGGTCGCGGAAGCGCTCGGGCACGCCGCCGACGGCGACGAGGGTGTCGAGCACGTGGTCGTAGGTCGACGCCGCCTCCGGGATCGACGAGTCGGTGCGGCCGAGACCAGCGGCGGCGAGCGCCTCGCGCGCCGCGCGGCGCACGTCGGCGCGCACCGCGTCGAGGCCGGCGCGGTCGAGCTTGCCGCGCCAGTACGCCTCGAGGGCGCGCTTGAGCTCGCGGTGGCGGCCGATGCGCGGGTAACCGAGCACGGTGCCGAGAGGGAACGTCGTCATTGCAGTGGGGCTCCTTGATGAGGCGGATGGGCGAAGAGGTTCGTGGGCAGGGGGATGCGCCGGGCCGCGCGGGTGCGCGCCGGCGTCGATCAGGCGACGAGTTCGGGCAGCCGGTCGACCGCGCCGACCCGCTTGAGCAGCTCGACGGGCTCGTCGACGCGGTTGTGGGTGTAGAGGTGGAGGCCCGGGGCGCCGCCCTCGAGCAGATCGAGGCTCATCGCGGTCGCGTGCGAGATGCCGAGCTCGCGACGGGCCGCATCCGAGCGGCAGGCCTCGAGCGAGCGGCGCCAGTTCTCGGGCACCGGCTCGCTCGCGAGCTCGGCCATGCGCGTGAGGCGCGCGACCGAGGTGATCGGCATGATGCCCGGGAGGATCGGCATGCGCACGCCGCGCTCGCGGGCGCCGTCGACGAAGCGGAGGTAGTCGTCGGCCTCGAAGAAGATCTGCGTGATCGCGAGGTTCGCGCCCGCCGCCTCCTTCGCGAGGAGCGTGTCGTAGTCCTGCTCCATCGACCGCGACTGCGGGTGGCCGTTCGGGTAGACGGCGACGGCGAGCAGGCCGTCGCCGGGGTGGCGCACCCGCCAGCGGTCGCCGCCGCGGCCGAACGCCTCGAGCTCGGCGGGGGTGCGCTGCACGCGCACGACGCGGATGAGCTGGGCGAGCTCGGCGGCCGAGCGCAGGTCGCCGAGGAAGTCGTCGCCCTCGTCCATGCCCTTCGGCGGGTCGCCGCGCAGCGCGAGGAAGTCGACGATGCCGTGGTCGACGAACTCGGCGATGACTTCCGAGGCCTCGGCGAACGACGAGCCGACGCAGGTGAGGTGGGCGAGCGGGCGCGCCCGGCCGAGGTCGCGCACCATCTCGAGCACGCCGAGCGAGGCGTCGCGCGTCGAGCCGCCGGCGCCGAACGTCACCGAGATGAACTCCGGTCCGAGCGCGCCGAGCCGCCGTGCGACGTCGGGCATGCGCGCCGCCACGGCAGGGGTGCGCGGCGGGAACAGCTCGAACGAGAACGGAATGGGCATGACCTCGAATGTAAGCATTATGCGAGGTCCCCGCCAATCCTGAGGGGCTCGATGACGCGATATGACAAGCGCATTCGAGGAGAACGCGCAATACGCCGGGGGTATCCATGCGCGGGCATGGAGCGGGGCGGGCGGTCGATGCCCTTCGACGGGCTCAGGGCGCGGTTCGCCGGCGGGCTGCGCCGCGCCGTCGGCAGCGCCTTCCGGTTCGCCGGCGGGCTACGCCGCGCCGTCGGCAGCGCCTTCCGGTTCGCCGGCGGGCTACGCCGCGCCGTCGAACATGCTCGTCACCGAGCCGTCCTCGAAGACCTCGTGGATGGCGCGGGCGATGAGCGGGGCGATCGGCAGCACGGTGAGCGTCGGGAAGCGCTTGTGCTCGGGCAGCGGCAGGGTGTCGGTGACGACGACCTCGTCGATGCAGTCGTGCGAGAGGCGCTCGACGGCGGGGCCCGAGAACACCGCGTGCGTCGCGGCGACGACGACCTTCGCGGCGCCGTAGTCCTTGAGCGCCTGCGCGGCCTTGAGGATCGTGCCGCCGGTGTCGATGAGGTCGTCGACCATGAGGCAGGTGCGGCCCTCGACGTTGCCGACGATCTCGTGCACCGTCACCTCGTTCGCGACCGAGGGGTCGCGGCGCTTGTGGATGATCGCGAGCGGCGCGCCGAGCTGGTCGGACCAGCGGTCGGCGACCCGCACGCGGCCCATGTCGGGCGACACGACCGTGAGATTCGGGTCGTCGCCGACCTTCGCCTTGAAGTAGTCCATGAGCACCGGCATCGCGAACAGGTGGTCGACGGGGCCGTCGAAGAAGCCCTGGATCTGCGAGGCGTGGAGGTCGACCGACATGATGCGGTCGGCGCCGGCCGTCTTGAACAGGTCGGCGATGAGGCGCGCCGAGATCGGCTCGCGGCCGCGACCCTTCTTGTCCTGCCGCGAGTAGGGGTAGCAGGGGGCGACCACGGTGATGCGCTTCGCCGACGCGCGCTTCAGCGCGTCGACCATGATCAGCTGCTCCATGATCCACTCGTTGATCGGCTCCGAGTGCGACTGGATGACGAACGCGTCCGCGCCGCGCACCGACTCGCCGTAGCGCGCGTAGATCTCGCCGTTCGCGAAGGTGCGGGTCTCGGTCTCGAGCAGCTCGGTGCCGAGCTCGTCGGCGATCTCCTGCGCCAGCTGCGGGTGCGCACGCCCCGAGATGACCACGAGACGCTTCTCACCAGGATGCAGGATGCCGGACACGAAATACCGCCTTCTGTGCTGATCGGCTCGGGATTGCAGGACTCAGGCTACTCCGATTCAGCGGCCGTGGCATCCTCGGGCGCGTCGCCGCGCGCCTTCGCCGCCGCCTCGGCCGCGGCGGTGCCCGCGCGGTGCCGCTCGACCCAGCCGGCGAGGTTGCGCTGCGGCGAGGCGTTGAGCGCGAGCGCCCCCGCCGGCACGTCCTTGCGGATCGTCGTGCCGGCGCCCGAGTAGGCGCCGTCGCCGACGGTCACCGGCGCGACGAACACGTTGTCGGAGCCGATCTTCACGTCGGCGCCGACGACGGTGCGGTGCTTCTGCACGCCGTCGTAGTTCGCGGTGATCGCGCCGGCGCCGATGTTCGAGCGCGGGCCGATCTCCGCATCCCCGATGTACGAGAGGTGCGGCACCTTCGCGCCCTCGGCGAGCTGCGCGTTCTTCGTCTCGACGAACGTGCCGACCTTCGCGCCGGGCCCGATCACCGAGTTCGGGCGGAGGTAGCTCCACGGGCCGACGGTCGCGTTCGGGCCGATCACCGAGAGGGTCGCGTCGGTGCGCTTCACGACGGCGTTCTCGCCGACCTCGCAGTCGACGAGGGTCGTGTCGGGGCCGATCACGGCGCCCTCGGCGACGCTCGTCGCGCCGCGCAGCTGCGTGCCCGGCTGGATCTCGACGTCGGTGCCGATCGTCACGTTGCGCTCGATGATCGTCGTGTCGGGGTCGACGATCGTCACGCCGTCGCGCATCCAGCGCTCGAGGATGCGGCGGTTGTACTCGCGGGCCGTCGCGCCGAGCTGCGCGCGGTCGTTGATGCCCTGCACGAGCCAGTTGTCGGTGATCGCGATCGCGGCGATGCGGCCGCCGTCGGCCTTGATGATGCTCGCCGCGTCGGTGAGGTACTTCTCGCCCTGCGCGTTCTGCATCCCGATCTTCGCGAGCGCCTCGCGGGCCGCGCGCGCGGTGAACGCGTAGACGCCCGAGTTGATCTCGGTGACGCGGCGCTGCTCGTCGGTGCAGTCCTTGTGCTCGACGATCGACTCGAACGCGCCGTCGCGGCCGCGGATCACCCGGCCGAAGCCGGTCGGGTCGTCGTAGAACGCGCTGAGCAGCGTGAGGTCGTCGCGCTCGCCGCGGTGCGCCTCGACGAGCCGGCCGACGGTCACCGAGTCGAGCAGCGGCACATCGCCCGAGAGCACGACGACGTCGCCGTCGAAGTCGGCGGGCAGCGCCTCGAGGCCGATCTCGAGCGCGCGGCCGGTGCCGGGCACCTCGTCCTGGTCGGCGATGATCGTGCCCGGCGCGAGGTCGAGGATCGCCCGCACCACCGCATCCCGCTCGTGGCGCACCACGGCGACGGTGTGCCGCGCGCCGAGCTCGGCGGCGGTGTGCAGCACGTGCCCGATCAGCGGCACCCCGCCGAGGCGGTGCAGCACCTTCGGCGTCTTCGACTTCATGCGCGTGCCCTTGCCGGCGGCGAGGATGACGACGGCGAGCTCGGATGCGGTCACTTGGGTTCCTCCTGGATGCGGGGATCTCGGATGCGCCGGCGCCGGGCCGACTGCTCCTCCCCCAGGATTCGAACCTGGACCTCACGGCTCCAAAGGCCGTCGTGCTGCCGTTACACCAAGGAGGAACGCGCGATCGCGCCCGACAAGTCTGCCATGGGGCCCCGGGGGCTCCGCCATAATGGAGCGCATGCCCGAGACCCCGAAGCACGACGTCGTCGACGTCATCGTCCGCGAATGGTCGACGGTGCGGGCCGACCTCGACCCCGCCCCGCTCGAGGTGTTCTCGCGCGTGAAGCGCATCGCGAAGCAGCTCGACGACCTCCGCAAGGACGCCTTCGCCGACGCCGGCCTCGAGCCCTGGGAGTTCGACGTGCTCTCGGCGCTGCGCCGCGCCGGCGGCCCGCACGCGCTCACCCCGAAGCAGCTGCTCGCCACCAACCTCGTCTCGTCGGGCACCATGACGAACCGCATCGACCGGCTCGCCGCGCGCGGCCTCGTCGTGCGGCAGGACGACCCCGCCGACGGCCGCAGCGTGCTCGTCGTCATCACCGACGAGGGCATCGAGCGCGTCGACGAGGCGATCACCCGCCTCATCGCCGAGGAGGAGGCGCTGCTCGCCGGCGTCGACCCCGACGAGGCCGACGCCCTCGCCCGCGGCCTGCGCGCGCTGTCGCTGCGCATGGGGGCGATCGACGACTGATGGCCCACCTCCTCGGCGCCGAGCGGCTCCACCTCGAGTTCCCCACCAAGGTCGTCTTCGACGACATCACCGTCGGCATCGCCGAGGGCGATCGCATCGGCATCGTCGGCCGCAACGGCGACGGCAAGTCGACGCTGCTGCGCCTCATCGCCGGCCGCATGGAGCCCGACTCCGGCCAGGTGACGGTGCGCCGCGGCACGACCATCGGGATGCTCGACCAGCGCGACGCGCTCGACCCCGACCTCGAGGTCGGCGCCGCGATCGTCGGCGACCGGCCCGAGCACGAGTGGGCGGGCGATCCCCGCATCCGCGACATCATCGGCGGGCTCGTCAGCGACCTCGACTGGCGGGCGCGCATCGGCGACCTCTCGGGCGGCCAGCAGCGGCGCGTCGCGCTCGCGGCGCTGCTCATCGACGACTGGGACATCGTGCTCCTCGACGAGCCGACGAACCACCTCGACCTCGAGGGCGTGCACTGGCTCGCCGAGCACCTGAACTCGCGCTGGGGCCGCGGCGAGGGCGCGCTCGTCGTCGTCACCCACGATCGGTGGTTCCTCGACGCGGTCTGCACCGCGACGTGGGAGGTGCACGACCGCATCCTCGAGCCGTTCGAGGGCGGCTACGCCGCGTACATCCTGCAGCGAGTCGAGCGCGACCGCCAGGCGGCGGTCGTCGAGCAGAAGCGCCAGAACCTCATGCGCAAGGAGCTCGCCTGGCTGCGCCGCGGCGCGCCCGCCCGCACCGCGAAGCCGAAGTTCCGCATCGAGGCGGCGAACCAGCTCATCGCCGACGTGCCGCCGGTGCGCGACCGCGTCGAGCTGCAGCGGATGGCCGTGGCCCGGCTCGGCAAGGACGTCGTCGACCTCGTCGACGCCGGCGTCGAGTTCGGCGGTCGCGAGGTGCTCCGCGACGTCACCTGGCGCATCGCGCCCGGCGAGCGCACGGGCATCCTCGGCGTCAACGGCGCCGGCAAGTCGACGCTGCTGCGGCTGATCTCGGGCGAGCTCGAGCCGACCTCGGGCCGCGTGAAGCACGGCAAGACCGTGCGCATCGCGACCCTCTCGCAGCGCCTCGACGAGCTCGACGAGCTCGCCGACGACAAGGTGTTCGAGGTGCTCTCGCGCCTCACCCGCACCGTCACCGCCGCCGGCGACGAGATGACCCCGGCGCAGCTGCTCGAGCGGCTCGGGTTCACGAGCGCCCAGCTGCAGACGCCGGTACGCGACCTCTCGGGCGGCCAGCGCCGCCGGCTGCAGCTGCTGCTCATCCTGCTCGACGAGCCGAACGTGCTCATCCTCGACGAGCCGACGAACGACCTCGACACCGACATGCTCGCCGCGATGGAGGACCTCCTCGACTCGTGGCCCGGCACCCTCCTCGTCGTCTCGCACGACCGCTACCTCGTCGAGCGCGTCACCGATCAGCAGTACGCCGTGCTCGACGGCCGGCTGCGCCACCTGCCGGGCGGTGTCGACGAGTACCTCGCGCTGCGCCGCCGGGCGGGCTCGCAGGATGCGGCCGCGGCGGGCCTCGCGCGCGTCGCCTCGGCGACGGGGGCGGGCGGCGGCGCGGATGCGGGTGCCGTGGCCGCCCCGGCGGCGCCGGCCCTCTCGGGTGCCGAGCGGCGCGCGCTCGAGAAGGAGATGCAGTCGATCGAGCGCCGGCTCGAGCGGCTGCGCGGCGAGATCGAGGCGGCGGATGCGCGCCTCGCCGAGGCCGATCAGACCGATTTCGAGGCCCTCGCCGCCCTCGGCGCCGACCGCCGGGCCCTCGCCGACGAGGTCGACGAGCTCGAGCTGCGCTGGCTCGAGATCGGCGAGCAGCTCGACGCCTGATGGGCCACGAGCCGGCGCCGGGTGCCGGAGGCCGGCCCTGGGCTGTCGTGAAGCGCACTGAGCCGGTCGAGGCACGCACCGCGGTCGTCCGGCCATGCGTGTCGGGGGCTCGTGGTCGACTCTTCCCGAGCGCGCTGAGCCCATCGAAGTGCGCGCCCCCGCCGCTCGATCATGATTGTCGGAGGCTCGTGATCGAGTAGTTCCGTACCGCTCCACTCGCGTCAGCCGCTCCACCCGCTCCACCTCGTGTTCCACTGCTCCACTTCCGCGTGTCCGACCGCGCCATCGCCGGCCGCATCGACGACGCGATCACCCTTCGCGACGACTACCCCGCGACCCTGCTCGCCCTCGCCGAGGGGCGGATCGGCAAGAGCCACGCGTTCATCATCACCCGCGTCGGCGCGCCGCTCGATGGCCCGACCCTGCGCGCCGAGTACGAGGCCCGGGTCCTCGTGGCCGCGCAGTCGCGGTCGGCGGGCCGGTTGAAGCCGGTCGCGGAGCGCATCGTCGCCGAGCTCACCGCGCGACTGGCGGCGGTCGAGGCGCATGCCGCGTTCGACCGGCTCACCGAGCTCGCCCGCGCGAACCGCCGCGACCGCGACGCCCTCGAACGGGAGCGCGCGGCCGCAGGAGCGGCGGCTGCTGACGGCGACGCCGATTCGGGCGGCACTTCGGGCAGCGCGACGGTGGGTGGATCCGGCACCACCGAGTCCGGCACCGAGCCTGAGCCGGTCGACGACCGTCTGTTCGGCGAGGTCCGCGCCGACGACGCCCCCGCGATGCTCGACGGCATCGGCCCGATCCCCATCGCCACCGCCCAGCACCTGTGCGCGCAGGCGAACCTCTGGTTGCGGGTGCTCACCGACCCGATGACCGGCGAGCCCCTCGCCGCCGACACCGGCCCACCGCGGAGCTGCGCCGCTTCATCGAGGCCCGCGATCAGTGCTGCCGGATGCCCGGCTGCCACCGGCCCGCCCGCGACTGCGACCTCGACCGCACCCGCGCCGCCGCGGAAGGCGGCACCACCGACGAGGAGAACCTCGCGGGCCTGTGCCGCTACCACCACACCCTCAAGCACGCGGGCTGGAGCCTCGAGCAGCTCCCCGGCGGCGTGCTCATCTGGACCACCCCGCTCGGCCGCCGCTACCAGCAGCGACCCGCACCCATGGCGCGCCGCTATCCCGCCCGACGGCGCGGCAGGTCGATCTCCGTGGGTGCGAGCGGCGGCCCGGGCGGGCCGCCGGGATCGGGCGCGCCTACCACGCCGACGCACGCTGGACCCGAGCCTGCCGGACCGGCCGGCCCAAGCCCAAGCCGGAGGCGCACTACCGTGACGACCTGCCGCCGTTCTGACGGCAGAGGCAGGAACCGCGCAGCCCTGATCGCGAGGGCCGGGCCGGCGCGCGCTACTCGACGCCCTCCTGCGCGAGCAGCGCCTCCTTGAGCTGCTTGCGGGCCCGGTTGAGGCGCGAGCGCACCGTCTGCACCGGCACCTGCTGGTAGTCGGCGATCTGCTCGTACGTGTAGTCGGCGAACTCGCGCAGCACGAGCACCGTGCGGAAGTCCTCGCTCAGCGTCGACAGCGCCCGCTGCACCCGGTCGCGCACCGCGTTGTCCTCGGCGTGGTCGCTGCCGTCGGGACGGTCGAACACGTGCTCCGCGTGCTCGTCGTCGACGGTCACCTCGCGCCGGCGGCGCAGCACCGCGAGCGCCGCGTTCGAGGCGATGCGGAACGCCCACGTCGAGATCGACGCCTCGCCGCGGAACTTCGGCAGGTTCTGCCAGATCGCGATCAGCGCATCCTGCAGCGCGTCCTCCGCATCCGCCCGATGCCCGGTCGTGCGCAGGCACACCGCCCACAGCCGATCGCGGTACGGGCGCAGCAGCTCGTCGAACGCCCGCCGATCGCCCTGCTTCGCTCGCGCGAGCAGGCCGGCTTCGTCGGTGCGCGTCGTCACGGGGTCACCTCGTCGGGCTGCGGATGCATGGGGATGGAGCGCGCCGGACGGTCGCCCGGAGCGATAGTTCCGGATGCTAGCGCGTGCAGGTGCCGTACCTCCCGGAAATCGATGCGCGGGCGCCGCAGATCCCTCTCTCGGACTACTTCAGGAGCGTTCCGGGAAGTCGTGGGAACTTTTCCCCCGCACTCCGCATCCAACCCCCGAACGTCCAACGCCGAAAGGAACCACTCCCATGGCCGAGCCCACCACCCCGAACCCGCAGGACGCCCGCCCCGCCGAGCCGAGCACCGGTTACCACTCGGCCACCGAGTACGACACGACCGGCAGCGGCACGCCCGACATCATCGAGTACGACATCGACGGCGACGGCGTCGTCGACGAGATCCACCTCGACACCGACGGCGACGGCGTCATCGACGACATCTACGCCGACACCGACGGCGACGGCTACATCGACACCCGCTTCCTCGACACCGACGGCGACGGCGTCATCGACTACGCCGACGTCGACACCGACGGCGACGGCATCATCGACACCACGATGTACGACACCGACGGCGACGGCGTGCTCGACACCGCCCACCACGACACCACCGGCGACGGCTACGCCGACGAGTTCTACCAGCTCGACCCCGGCGCCGCGCCCACCGCCGTCGGCATGCCCGACGCCTCCGGCACCGAGCCGATCGCCGACGGCAGCGGCCTCAGCCCCATCCCCCAGGGCACCCCCGAGCAGGGCGACGGCACCGCCGAGATCTCCGACCCGGGCACCGACCCCGACTACTACGAGGGCGAGGCGAGCGTCGACACCGACGGCGACGGCGTCGCCGACTCGGCCCTCATCGACACCGACGGCGACGGCACCCCCGACGCGCTGCTCACCGACCTCGACGGCGACGGCGTCGGCGAGTCGGTCTGGCTCGACACCGACGGCGACGGCCAGTTCGACTCGCACGGCGTCGACTCCGACGGCGACGGCGTCATCGACAGCTTCGAGACCGACCTCGACGGCCCCTCGGTGTCCGACTTCATCTAGCTCCGACACGCCGGGGAACTTTCCGCGGCGCATCCGACTCCAACCACTGAACCGACCGACCCACGCTTCCAGGCTCCCGAGAGAGGAACCCCGAAATGTCGCTCCCCTTCCCGCCCGCCGCCGCTGACGGCGCCGGCACCAACGACCGCATCGACCCGAACGCCCCCGAGCACGAGACGGAGACGACCCCGATCCCCCAGGACGGCGTCGCGGAGGACACCACCGCTCCCGAGGGCACCGAGACCCAGGACACCGCCGAGACCGGGGGCGAGTACGAGAGCCAGCACCTCGACCTCGACGGCGACGGCGTCGCCGAGGCCGAGGCCATCGACTTCGACGGCGACGGCAAGATCGACATGGTGCAGATCGACACCGACGGCGACGGCCAGCCCGACGTCTTCCAGTTCGACATCGACGGCGACGGCGTCGCCGACACCATCGGCGTCGACACCGACGGCGACGGCCTCATCGACACCGTCTACATGGACGACGACGGCGACGGCTTCGTCGACGGCGACCCCGCCGGCGAGCAGCCGGTCGAGGCGCAGCCGGAGCCGTTCCAGGTGCCCGAGCCGGCGGCCCCCCAGCCCATCGGCGCCGAGGACGTCGTGCTCGACGACTACAGCTCGTCGGTGACCTACGACCTCGACGGCGACGGCGTCGCCGACGTCGTCGAGTACGACATCGACGGCGACGGCCAGGTCGACCAGATCAACATCGACCACGACGGCGACGGCCAGGTCGACGAGGTGCTCATCGACCTCGACGGCGACGGCGTCATGGACGGCCGCGTCGTCGACACGAACCTCGACGGCAGCTTCGACTACGCCGAGATCGACAGCGACGGCGACGGCGTCGTCGACACCACGCTCCGCGACACCACCGGCGACGGCGCGTTCGACACGATGATGCAGGACACCACAGGCGACGGCGTCATGGACACCACCACCGACCTCACCGCCGGCGACGGCGTCGACGCCCCCTCGACCGGCCCGCAGTTCGACCTCGACGGCGACGGCGTCAACGAGTCGACCTACGTCGACCTCGACGGCGACGGCGTGGTCGACGCCCTCGGCGCCGACTTCGACGGCGACGGCATCGCCGAGACCGTCTTCGTCGACAGCGACGGCGACGGCGCCTACGACACCGTGATGATGGACACGACCGGCGACGGCGTGCTCGACACCGTGGCCGTCGACACCGACGGCGACGGCCAGTTCGACGAGACCTACGGCATCTAGCCGCGAGGTCGATCGCGAACCGGATGCGCGGGGCGGGGGAACTTTCCTCCCGTCCCGCGCATCCAATCTCCGAACCGCAGCTCTTCCGAACACCCCACCCGAAAGGTCTCGACCATGAGCACCAGCACCCCCGCCACCCAGGGCCCCGGCAACGAGCCGATCGACCTCGACTACGACGGCACCGCCGACGCCGCCCCGGCCGACGCGAACCGCGACGGCGTCAACGACACCCTCCTCATCGACACCGACGGCGACGGCACCGCCGACATGGCGCAGGTCGACAGCGACGGCGACGGCGTCGCCGACACCATGCTCGTCGACACCGACGGCGACGGCGTCGCCGACACCGCCTACGTCGACACCGACGGCGACGGCTTCGCCGACACCGCCGAGCGCCTCGACGACGACGCGCCGCAGCAGGACGCCGCCCCGCAGCCCCAGCAGCAGGACCCGGCGCCCCAGCAGCAGGACCCGGCGCCCCAGCAGCAGGAGCCGGCGCCCCAGCCCGAGCCGCAGACCGACCAGGTCGCCGACGGCGGCGAGTGGGTCGACACCGACGGCGACGGCGTCGCCGACACCGCATACGTCGACGTCGACGGCGACGGCGCGGTCGACGGCATCGTCTCCGACACCGACGGCGACGGCATCGTCGACATGGTGCAGGTCGACAGCGACGGCGACGGCGTCATCGACACCGTCGGGCTCGACACCACCGGCGACGGCCAGATCGACACCATCGGCTACGACACCGACGGCGACGGCTCGATCGACGTCGTCGACTACGACACCGACGCCGACGGCGTCATCGACACCTCGGCGGTCGACACCGACGGCGACGGCGGCTTCGACACCGTGCACTACGACTCGGACGGCGACGGCTACGCCGACACCGTCTACGTCGACACCGACGGCGACGGCATCGCCGACACCGAGCAGCTCGTCGACGACGGCACCGGCGCCCCCGACCAGGGCACCGACACCGTCACCGACACCGTCTCCGACGACGGCGGCGCCGGCACCGGCGGGCCGCAGTCCGACTACTCGGAGGACACGTTCGACTCCGACGGCGACGGCGTGCACGACTCGGCGTACTTCGACCTCGACGGCGACGGCGTCACCGACGCGATCGGCACCGACCTCGACGGCGACGGCACGGTCGACGTGGTGTACATGGACACCGACGGCGACGGCGCGGTCGACACCGTCGGCTACGACACCGACGGCGACGGCGCCATCGACAGCTACGACACCGACGGCGACGGCGTCATCGACTACTGATCGACGCCCGCCCCGTCGACTCCCCCGCCCCACCCGCATCCCCGCAACGAAGGTGAACTCATGCCGAACGACTTCGACCCCCAGATGAACGAGGAGCCCCTGCTCGGCGCCGTGCCGGCGCTCGAGGAGGAGACGTGGGACGGCATGCTCGACGAGGCGTTCCTCGCCCCGCCGGGGCTCGTCGACCACCTCGTCGACACGTTCGACGAGTCGGGCCCCGCCGACCACGAGGCCGACGGCGCCATCGACCCCGCCGACGCGGTCGTCGACGAGCACGTGTTCGACGCGGCGATCTTCGGCGGCGAGGGCATGACCGCCGCCGACGACGCCGACCTCGACGACGACGCCATCGCCGGCGCCGACCTCGACGACGACGCCATCGACGATCCGGCCGACGACCCGCTCGGCGACGACCCGCTCGACGACCCGCTCGCGGGGCTCGACGGGCTCGACCTCGACGACGTGCCGACCCCCGAGGGCGACTTCGGCGGCGAGCTCGACGGCGACTTCGGCGGCGACGACGTCCTGTTCGACTGACGGCGGCCCGAACGCACGAGACCGGCGGCATCCACTGCGGATGCCGCCGGTCTTCGTCGTGCCCGGGCCCGGCTCGGGCTCAGCGGCCGAGGCGCAGCGCGAGGTTCGTGAACGAGCGGTCGAGCACCTGGTAGGCGTTCTGCCGCTCGGGGTACGGCTCGACCACTGCGGCGCGGCGGGCCTCGACCGACCACTCGAGCGCGCGGTCGCGCAGCTGCGTGGGCGGGCTCGAGGGCGGCATCGCGAGCTTCTCGGCGTCGTTGCGGGCGGCGAGCTGCCGGTCGAGCATCGCGACGAGCGGGTGGGTGGGCTCGAGCGCGGCGAGCCGCTCGAGCGCGTCGAGCTCCTGCAGCGGATGCAGCTCGGGGCGCAGGTGCGCCTCGGCGATGATGCCCCGCAGCGGCGGCGGCGCGCCGTTCGCCCAGGCGAGGCGCTCGAGGCGCTCGAGGGCGCGGCGGGTCTTCACGAAGGCGTAGCGGCCGACGTAGCGCACCGCGAGCGCCCGGCGCAGCTCGTCGACGCCCGAGGCGCGCACGAGCCAGTCGCTGAGGGCGCGGGCGCCCTGCTGGGCGGGACCGCGGCCGTGCCGCAGCCCGTACTCGCCGATGAGGTCGACGAGCCGCTTCGCCTCGATGTTCGGGATGCCCGGGGCGAGCTCGGCGAAGTCGTCGCCCGAGCGCAGCTCGAGATCGAGCTCGGGCACGCGCGCGAGGCCGGCGAGGAGCCCGGCGTCGAACTCGCGCACGAGCCCAGCGCGGGCGGCCTGCGCCATGTTGCCGGCGATCGCGACGACGCTGCCGATGTGGGCGCCGTGCTGCTGCGCGAACTGCGCGGCCCGGTCGCGGGCGAGGGCGATCGGGTCGTCGGCGCCCCAGGGCGTGCCGCCGAAGGTGTCGGCGTGGCTGAGCACGCCGATCGAGCGCGCGGCGGCCTGGCCCGGGGTGTCGGTGACGCTGCCCCACTCGCGGAGGAACTCCATGTCGTCGCGCAGCGGCATGTCGCGGAAGACGTAGACGAGCGCGTCGGCGGCGCGCACGCCCTCGTGGCCGAGCACGGTGCGCCGGGTGGCGTCCTCGTGGCCGGTGGTCGTCGTCGCGAGGCCGGGCGTGTCGATGAGCGTCATGTCGCGGAGCACCTCGGACTGCAGGTGCACGACCGCGTGCGCGATGTGCTCGATCGGCACCGGCAGCGATTCGGGGAGCCCTCCGCCCACGAGGTCGAAGGGCACGCGCCGGCCGTCGCGGAGCACGACCTCGCCGCGCTCGGGCCCGCCGAACGCGTAGTGCGTCGTGATCCTCGTGCACTCGACGGCGCTCGTCGGCGCGACGACGCGGCCGACGAGGGCGTTGACGAGCGTCGACTTGCCGGCCTTCACGCGGCCGACGACCGCGAGCCGGATGGTGTCGTCGAGCGAGCGGCGCACCTGGTCGGTGACCCGGCCCGTGCCGCGGCGGTCGACGCCGTCGAACGCGTCGCAGACCTCGAGCACGGCGCGCCGCATCATGGCGCTCGAGTCGCTCATGCGCGCTGCGTGGTCGCGACGGCGTAGTCCACGTCCTCGAGGGGCTTGAACGAGAAGCGGCTCGAGATGCTCGAGAGCCGGTCGTGGTTGCCGTTCGCGTTGTTGTCGAGCCGCACGAACACGGCGAAGGGCTGGTCCTCGTAGACGTAGTAGTGCGAGTAGCCGCCGCTGCCGGTGTCGAAGCCGCCCTCCCACGAGGTGCCGGCGGTGTCGGCGCCGATCTTCCAGTTCGAGCCGGAGTTGCCGTACGCGTCCTCGCCGTACTGCACCGCGAGGTCGTGCGAGTCGAACTCCATCACGAACAGGTGGCTGTTCGGCAGGTCGTACCAGGTGCAGTCTTTCGCGATCGCGCCCTCGACGGTGGTCTCGCTGCAGCTCGCGCCGTCGATCCGCACGATCCAGTCGAGCGCCTCGGCGCCGCTGAGCGCCGCGCAGTTCGCGCCGCCGGAGGCGGTGGAGCCGTCCCAGCACTCGATGCTGCCGGTCGGCACGACGGGGCCGGCCTGGGGCTCCTCGCCGCCGCCGCCGTCGCCGCCGCCGAAGCCGCCGTTCAGGCCGATGGCGGCGACGATGCCGCCGATCACGACGACGGCGCCCGCCGCGAGGCCGATCATCAGGCCGGTGCGCGGCTTCTTCTTCGCGGCGCCGGGGCCCGTCGGGGCCGAGGCGGATGCGCCGGTCGCGCCGCTCATGAGGCCGACCGGGCGCGCCGACTGCGAGTCGCGCGGGGGCTGGTTGCGCGGTGGCTGAGCGCTCCGGGGCTGGTTGCCCGGGGTGCGGTCGGGCTGGGGCCGAGTGCGCTGGGGCTGCGCGCTCGGCGACGGGCCGGGCCGGCGGCCGACCGGCGCCGTCGCGGGACCGGCGGCCGCGCCGAAGCCCGGTCCGATGGGACCGGTCTGCTGCGGGCGTGCCGCGGGCGGGCGGGAGGGCGCGCCCTGCGGCGGGCGGCCCTGCGGCGGGGGCCCCTGCCGCGGCGGGCCCTGCGGGGGCCGGTTCGGCGGCGGGCCCTGCGGGGGCCCGACCGGGCCGCCGGGGATGCGGCCGGTGGTCTGCGAGCGCTGCACCGACTGGTCGAGCGCGCGGCGCGACACCGGGCCGACGTGCAGGGCGCCCTCGGGCACGACGAGCTTCGGGTCGTCGAGCGTGGCGATCTCGATGCTCGACCGCTCGCGGATCATCGCGCTGATCGACGGGGTGCGCGACGAGCCGCCGGTGAGGTAGAGCACCTCGGGCGGCGGGCCGGCGACCCGGTCGAACACGTCGGTGAGCAGCTTGCCGGCCCGCTCGAGGTCGCCGGCGATGAGCCGCTCGTACTCGCTGCGGGTGATGGTGACGACCGCCTCCTCCTCGCCGAGGCTCACCGAGATGTCGGCGTCGGGGCGGGTCGACAGCTCGGTCTTCGCGGCAGTGACGGCGCGGCTCAGCGCGGTCTGCGCGCGCAGCTCGCTCATCGTCTTCGGGCGGTGGAGGCGCTCGGCGAGCTCCTTGTGGCCGCGGTTCGAGAGGGTGTCGAGGGTCCAGTCGAGCAGGCGCGCGTCGAAGGTGCGGCCGCCGAGCACCGGGTCGCCGCCGTAGGCGAGCACGCGGTAGCCGACCGGCAGCTGCGGGTTGCGCTCGAGCACGGCGATGTCGAGCGTGCCGCCGCCGAAGTCGAACACGGCGACGCGCGAGCCGGGCGCGGCCTGGTGGTTGCGGGCGTAGTGCGCGGCGGCGGCGATCGGCTCGGGCACGGTGCGGATCGCCTCGGCGGCGAAGCCGGCCTCGACGGCGCCGTTGCGGAGCGCCTCGATCTGCGAGGGCGCCCAGGCGACGGGGTGGGTGAGCCACACCTCGCTCGGCTCCTCGTTGTTCTGGCGACGCAGGGCCGCGGCGCGCACGAACTGGTAGACCTCGGTGATGAGCTGCTCGGGGCTCACGATCTGGCCGGCGAGCACGAGGTCGCCGCGGCCGATCAGCGCCTTCGGGGTGCGCTCGAAGCCGTCGGGGTGGCGCAGCTGCGCGTTGATGGCCTCCTCGCCGACGCGGAAGCCGGTGGGCGTGAGCACCACCGCCGAGGGCATCGTGATGCCGCCGTCGGAGAGGGCGATGGGGCGCACCGAGCCCTGCACGTCGACCGCCGCGGCGGTGTTCGACGTGCCGAAGTCGATCGCGAGGCGCCAGGCCATCAGCACCGGGTCCTTTCAGTGGGGCGGCTGCGCCGCGGCGGGTGGAGGTCTCAGACGAGGATACGAGGTCAGCGGGCCGCTGTCGCTGATCCGGCGCCGACCAATCGGCGCACCTCGCGATCGGCGTCGTCGATCGCCTTGCGGATGGCGGCGATGCGCGGGTCGATGCGGGCGATGCGCTGCTTGCGCTCCGACTCGCTCGCCCGCCGCGCCGACTCGAGCCGCTCGAGCTCGGACTTCGCCTCGGCGGCCGACTCCTTGAGGTCGCGGTCGAAGACCTTCTTCGCATCGGTCGACACCACTTGCAGGACGCCCCGCACCGCCCGGTCGAGCGCTTCGCGCAGCTCGATGGTCGCGTCGTTGACGGTCTGCAGCAGCGAGGTGCGCAGCGACTGGCGCTTCGCGAGCGCGGCGCCGAGCGACCCCATCACGACCACGCCGATGAGCGGCGCGGCGAGCGGGCTGATCGGCGCGAGCAGCGCGCCGAGGGCGAGGTTGCCGACGCCCATGCCCATGAGGCCGCCGGCGAAGAGGGTGCGCGGGTCGAGCCCGGGGCTGTCGCGCTCGATGGGGTTCGCGGGCAGGTGCGCCGACTCCTGCACGCGCCGCTCGACCTCGCCGAACAGCGAGCGGTGCGGGTCCATGCCGGCAGCGGCGTAGAGCTCGTAGAGCAGCGCGCCGGAGCGCTGCACGATGCCCTGCATCGCCCGGCCGAGGTTCGCCTCGAGGTCGGCGGCGAGCTCGTTCTGCAGCACGATCTGCTGCTTCTTGCCGATGCCGCTGCCGCGCTTCTGCAGCTTCTCGCGCCAGTGCGCGCCGAACTCGCGGGCGAGCCGGGAGTTCGCGGCGGTGAGGTCGACGCGCACGCGGTCGACCTGGGCGTTCCAGTCGTAGCGGGAGTCCTCGAAGGTGCGCAGCAGCTCCTCGCGGTGGCGGCGCACCTTGATGAGCTCCTCCTGCCGCTCGACGACGCCGCCGAGCGCCTCGCGCTCGGTCTCGAGCGCGGTGAGCGGCGCCTGCAGCAGCGCGATGCCCTGCCGCAGCGCGTTGAGGGTCGGCAGGTGGTTCGCCTGCTCGAGCGGGGCGCGCAGCGCCTGCGCGAGCTCGGGGATGCGGCTCGCGTCGAACAGCCGCCGGCGCCGGGCCGGGTCGGGCTCCTGCGCGGCGCGCTCGCCCCAGGCGCCCGAGACCGGGACGATCGGCACGTCGGCGAGCCGCGGCAGGCGCTCGGCGATGATGCCGCGGTTCTCGTCGAGGATGCGCTGCCACTGGTTCTGGTAGAGGTCGATCTTCGTCATCGCGATGACGACGTGCTCGACCTGCGCCGCGCAGCTCTCGAGGAAGTCGAGCGCGGGCGCGGTGATCCGGCCGCCGGCGTCGGTCACGACGAGCAGCACGCTCGCGTCGCGCGAGCGGCCGAGGGCGCGCATCGCGTACGCCTCGCTGAGGCCGCCGGCGCCGGGGGTGTCGACGATCGCGCAGCGCGGCACGAACCCGGGCCGCACCGCGAGCGAGGCCTGCAGCGGCGGCTCGTCGGCGGCGAGCAGCGTCGGCGAGTCGAGCCGCACCCACTGGTGCAGCTCGCTCGCGGGGATGCGCCGCCGCAGCGGCTCGCTCGCGTACTCGAGCTCGGCCTCGCCGAACGGGAAGTCGTCGCTGACGGGGAGGTAGTTCACCGCGAGTGCGGTCATCTCCTGCGGGCCGGTGGGCGCGGCGCCGGGCGCGGCGAGCAGGGCGTTGACGAGCGTCGACTTGCCGCGGTTCATCTCGCCGACGACGACGATGCTCGGCGGCCGGCCGCGCGACTCCTTGATCATCCGCGCGATCGCCGCGAACTGCTGCTGCAGGCCGTGCGACTTCGCGGCGGCGCCGAGCTGGCGGAAGGCGACGGTGGCCGGATTCGGCAGCGCCTTCTTCGGCGGTTCGGAGGTCATGCCTGCAACGGTAGCCACCGCGGTCGCGCGCCGCCACCGCCCGGGGACGGTGGCCGGATCAGCCCTCCCGCCTATTTCTCGTCGCGCGCCGGCTCGTCGACGATCCGCGCCCCGGGCGCCGGTCCGCGGGCGCGAACGACGTCGTGGCCCGCATCCCGGAGCGTCGCGGCGAGCGCGTCGGCGGCCGCCGCATCCGCGGCGAGGAAGGCGAGGGTCGGGCCCGAGCCCGACACGATGCCGGCGAGCGCGCCGCTCGACTCGCCGAGCTCGAGCGCGTCGACGAGGTCGGGGCGCAGCCGCAGCGCCGGCGCCTGCAGGTCGTTCTCGAGCGCGTCGGCGAGCGACTCCGCGTCGCCGGCGCGCAGCGCCTGCAGCACCCGCGGGTCGATCTCGGGCTCGCCGACCGGCGGCAGGTGCTCGCAGTGGGCGGCCCGGTGCTCGTCGAGGGCGCGGTAGGTGGCGGGCGTCGACATGCCCTCCTCGCTGAAGCGCAGCACCCACTCGAACGCACCGCCGGCGAGCGCCGGGGCGAGCCGGTCGCCGCGGCCGGTGCCGACCGCCGCGCCGCCGACGAGCGCGAACGGCACGTCGCTGCCGAGCTTCGCGGCGAGGGCGAGGAGGTCATCGCGGGTGAGGTTCGTGCCCCACAGGGCGTCGCAGGCGACGAGCGCGGCGGCCGCGTCGGCCGAGCCGCCGCCCATGCCGCCGGCGATCGGCACCCGCTTCGTGATGCGCAGCGCCGCCTCGGCCGGATGCCCGGTCGCCTCGGCGAGCAGGCGCGCGGCCCGCATCGCGAGGTTCGTCTCGTCGACCGCGAGATCCGCGGTGGGGATGGGCCCGGGCGCGTACTCGAGATGCAGCCCGTCGGC